>JAQGKH010000334.1 GCA_028290225.1 Devosia sp.
CGATTGCATCGCGCCCCCTGATGTCCTAACAGCGGCAACATGCACCATCCACTTCCTGCCGCCCTCACCATTGTTCCGCCCAAACGCCCGCTGAGCGGTCGTGTGTCTCCGCCGGGCTCCAAATCCATCACCAATCGGGCGCTGCTGCTGGCGGCCCTCGCCAGGGGAACCAGCCGCATCAGCGGTGCGCTGAAGAGCAAGGATACCGTCTTGATGGCCGCGGCGCTGCGCCAGATGGGCGTGGTGGTGGAGGAGCCTGATCCAACCACTTTTCTCGTCACCAGCTCGGGCCAACTCCAGGCTCCAACTCAGCCACTGTTCCTTGGTAACGCCGGGACAGCGACGCGCTTTCTTGCCGCAGCCGTGGCAACCATTAACGGCACCGTGGTCGTGGATGGCGACGAGGACATGCGACTGCGGCCCATTCAACCGCTGGTCGAGGCACTGCAATCGCTCGGCATCGACGCCGAAAGCCCGACCGGGTGCCCCCCGGTAACGGTGCGCGGGACAGGCCGTTTCGGCAAGGGGCGCGTATCGATCGACGCCTCGCTGTCGAGCCAGTATGTTTCGGCGCTGCTGATGGCTGCGCCGTTCGGCAACGGTCCGGTGGAAGTCGCCCTGGCCGGTACGGACATCGGCGCTCGCGGTTATGTCGACCTGACCCTTGCCGCAATGCGCGCATTTGGAGCTGAAATCGAGCAGTTGGGCACCGGCGCCTGGCTGGTGCAGCCGACCGGCTACATTGCGGCTGACTTCCAAGTCGAGCCCGACGCCTCCGCGGCCACTTACCTGTGGGGTATCGAAGCGCTCACCGGCGGCAGCATCGATCTGGGTGTCTCGGGAGAGGCCTTTACCCAGCCCGACGCCGCGGCACAGGCGGTTCTGGCGCAGTTCCCCAACATGCCAGCGGTGATCGATGGCTCGCAGATGCAGGATGCCGTTCCAACGCTTGCGGTTGTTGCTGCCTTTAATCGCTATCCAGTCCGATTTGTGGGCATTGCCAATCTGCGGGTGAAGGAAACTGACCGCATTCGCGCGGTAGCCAACGAACTGAACCGCATTCGTGCTGGTTTGGCAGTGGAGGAGGGGGACGAACTGATCGTCCATGCCGATCCGGGCCTAGCAGGCCAGATCCTGCCGGCTCGCATCGAGACGTATCATGATCATCGCATCGCGATGAGCTTTGCCTTGGCGGGCCTGATGATCGGTGGGGTGACTATCCTTGATCCAGCCTGCACTTCCAAGACCTACCCGCAATACTGGGATATGCTCGAGGGGCTTGGCGTTGAAATGGCCCCGGGCAACTAGGCGAGCGTCCATCTGCTAACGCTTGCACCATATGCCGGCAAACCGGGGCCGATAAGCCCCGGTTGTCTGATTACCGAGCTGTGGACCGCAACAGGAAAGCCGGCACGGGGCCTTCGGTGCCGAAAGGCGAGCTGGCGTCCACGCCGATTTCGTCGGGAGCTGGTGTGCGGCCAGATGGACGGGACGCGGGCTCCGTCTCGCGCGCCGCAACGGGTGCATCGTCACGACGGCGCGGCCTGCGTCCTGCACGCGTCTCGGCTGGCTCAGCCGGCGTTACCGGTGCCTCGGTCTCTGGGCTTGCCGACACAGCGGGTCGACGACCGCCGCGTCGGGTTCGTTGCGGCCGCGTCCGTTCGGACGTTTCCGGAGCCGTCTCAGGAACGCGCCGCTCCTCATCTGTACTCTCGGGCACATCGAGCCATTCGATCGGCTTCTGGATGAGCTTGACGATCGCATCCAGATGCTTGCTGTCGGCGGGAGCCACGAAGGTGTAGGCCACGCCCGAACGTCCCGCGCGGCCGGTGCGGCCGATGCGGTGGACATAATCCTCTGCATGCACGGGTACATCGAAGTTGAACACGTGGCTAACTGCGGGAATATCGAGCCCACGCGCCGCAACGTCACTGGCGACCAGCAGCGTCACCCGATTGTTCTTGAAGGCGTCCAGGGTTTCGGTGCGGCTCTTCTGGTCCATGTCGCCATGCAGGGCGCCAACGCTGAAACCATGACGTTCCAGGGAGCGGGCCAGAGTGGCGACGTCGCGCTTACGGTTGCAGAAAATGATGGCGTTGGTGAGGTTCTCCGCAGCCGCGATGCGCGCGCGCAATGCTGCACGTTTCTCTTCCGGCTTGGACGAAACCCTCACCAGCTTCTGGTCGATGGTATCGGCCGTCGAGCTTTGGCGTGAAACCTGAACGTGCACCGGGTCCTTGAGGAACTTCTTGGTCAGCCGCTCGATTTCCTTGGACATGGTTGCCGAGAACAGCATGGTCTGCCGCCGAGGCGGCAGGCGTGAACAGATTTTCTCGATGTCGTCGATAAAGCCCATGTCGAGCATACGGTCGGCCTCGTCGATCACCAAGATCTCAACGCCCGTAAGCAGGATGCGTCCCCGATCAATCTGATCAAGCAGCCGCCCCGGTGTCGCGATCAACACATCAACGCCCCGGTCAAGCTTCTTGTTCTGGTCCTCGAACGACACCCCGCCGATGATCAGCGCCATCGTGATGCGATGGTTCTTGCCGTACTTTTCAAAATTTTCTGAAACCTGCGCCGCCAACTCGCGCGTGGGCTCCAGGATAAGCGTCCGCGGCATACGTGCCCGTGCGCGTCCGTTTTCTAACAGCGTCAGCATGGGGAGCACAAAGGAGGCGGTCTTGCCGGTGCCTGTCTGGGCGATCCCGATCAGGTCCTTTTTTTCCAGCAGATGCGGGATAGCCTGGGCCTGTATTTCGGTCGGCTTGGTGTAACCCGCGGCAATCACCGCATCGGTGACTTTTGCTGAAAGGCCAAGGCCGGAAAAATCGTCGCTCAAATTTGGTCGTTCCACTTAAGGGTTGCCCGAAGCCAAATCCGGTTCGAACTGTTCGAAGCGGTGCATCGGGAAATGGCGCCACATTTGTCCCGGAAACCGGAACATCTGCTTCATCGCGGACAAAGGGCAAAACTCGAACGCGTCCGCGCACTTAGCGGGCCAACCGAACAGGAGTGCAGGAACTGCAAAGCGACGGAATGGCCCTGAAACAATTTCAGCCAAGGCGGACACAGGTCCCGCAGGACCAAAAAGCTATGCCGACAAGCCGGAAATGCTCCAGCGCGCCGGACCATAGCGCAAAGCCCTTTCAAGTCAACGGCTTTGCGGTCGATAAGCTTAACTAGACGCTCTACACGTCGAGATCGGTGACGAAAGCCGCATTCTCTTGGATGAAGTCGAACCGCGCCTCGGGACGATTGCCCATCAACCTGTCAACGCTGGACTTCGTCGCGTCGGTCGTGTCGATGACCTTCACCTGCAACAGGGTGCGGGACTTGGGAGACATCGTCGTTTCGCGCAAATGGGCAAAGGGCATTTCGCCCAGGCCCTTGAACCGAGTGACATCGACCTTGCTCTTGCCGGTAAACTCGGTCGCCATCAGTTCGTTCTTGTGCGCGTCATCGCGGGCATAGAGCGTCTTGGCGCCCTGGCTGATGCGATAAAGCGGCGGCAAGGCGAGGAACAGGTGCCCTCCCTCGATCAACTGCGGCATTTCCAGGAAAAAGAACGTCATCAGAAGCGAAGCAATGTGGGCGCCGTCGACATCGGCGTCGGTCATCAGGATGATCTTGTCGTAGCGTAGATCATCATCGCGATAGCGATCACGCGTGCCGCAGCCAAGCGCCTGGATGATGTCCTGTATGATCTGGCTGGACGCCAGCTTGTCCCGACTGGCACCGGCCACGTTGAGGATCTTGCCCCGCAATGGCAGAACGGCTTGGCTCTGACGGTTGCGTGCCTGCTTGGCACTGCCGCCAGCGCTGTCACCTTCGACGATGAAGAGTTCCGCACCCTGCGCCGCGGTCTGGGTGCAATCAGCGAGCTTTCCCGGAAGGCGCAGCTTGCGCGTGGCGCTGGCCCGATCAATTTCCTTTTCCTTGCGCCGACGCAAGCGTTCTTCGGCGCGTTCGATCGCCCAGTCCAGCAGCTTGCCCGCCTGGTTCGGAGAGGCGGCAAGCCAATGATCGAAGGCATCCCGCAGGGCGTTGTCGACGATCCGGGTAGCTTCCCCCGAAGCGAGCTTGTCCTTGGTCTGGCCGACAAACTCCGGTTCGCGCACAAAGACCGACAGCATGGCGTTGCAATGGGCGAACAGATCTTCGGCGGTCACATTGGCGGCGGCCTTGTTCTTGGTCAGTTCGGCGTAGCTCTTGAGACCGCGCAGCAAGGCGGTGCGCAGCCCCGTCTCGTGGGTGCCGCCATCGGGAGTGGGCACCGTGTTGCAGTAGGAGGACACGCCGCCGTCTTCGAGGGTCCAGGCAATGGCCCATTCCGTGGCGCCATGGGTGCCAGGCTTGCCGTGACTGCCCGAGAAGATGTCATCAACGATGCGGGTTTCGCCAGCGATGCGATCGGCCATGAAGTCGCGCAAGCCGCCGGGATAGTGGAAGACCGCGCGAGCGGGAGCGTCTTGGCTGGCGAGTTCCTCGTCGCAGCTCCAGCGCAGTTCGACGCCGCCAAACAGATAGGCCTTGGCCCGGGTCATCTTGAACAGGCGGGCGGCAGAAAAGCGGGCGCTTTCGCCAAAGATCTGCGGATCAGGGTGGAAGCGGGTGGTGGTGCCCCGCCGATTGTTTACGCGGCCCAGGTGCTGGATGTCGCCCAGCGGCTTGCCGCGCGAGAACTGCAAGCGGTGCAATTGCTGCTCGCGAGCAACTTCCACCACCATGTCGTCAGAAAGGGCGTTGACCACGGAAACGCCCACGCCGTGCAGGCCGCCGGAGGTTTCGTAGGCCTTGGAATCGAACTTGCCGCCGGCGTGAAGGACTGTGTGGACGATCTCGAGGGTGGAGCGGTCCGGAAACTTGGGGTGGCGTTCAACCGGGATGCCGCGGCCATTGTCGGAGACGGTTATATAGCCGTCGGTGCCCAGGTGAACTTCGATGCGACTGGCGTGGCCGGCGATTGCCTCGTCCATGGAGTTGTCGATCACCTCGGCAAAGAGGTGGTGCAGGGCGTTGATATCGGTGCCACCGATATACATGCCGGGGCGGCGTCGAACGGGCTCAAGTCCTTCAAGGACTTCGATATCTGCGGCAGAATAGTCGTGTTGTGCCGGTGCGGCGGGCGGACGGGTGGCCGGCCGCGGGCGTTCGGCGGGCGTGGATACGCTCGTCAATTCAGCTGGATCACCAAAGAGATCTTCGACTTCCGACATGTTTTCCGTTCGCCCGAATCGGCGTGTTCACTGTGTGTACCATATTGCCAGCGTGCAAGCGCCCGCGCCGCCTTCATGGAGGAGGCTTTCCCCAGATGAACAGTACATGAACGAATTCTGAACAGGTTCCGCAAGTCGCGACTTGACGCAGGGTTGCCTTGTGGCCGCCTTCGCCTCAACTATCGGTGACAATGGCTGCAGCAACTGTGCGGAGCGCGGAGCGTTCGCAAACGAGGATGTCGGTGGTCGGCTTCAACGAGACTGAGAGTACAGGCATGAACAAGCGGCTGACGACCATGCTGGCCCCTATCCTGATCGGCGCGGTAGTGGTGATGCCGCTGCCAGCGCAGGCGCAGTTCGGCATTTTTTTCGGCGACGAGGAGCGGGACTTTCTTCCCGAGCGTATTCTTTGCCTCCAAGACAGCGACATTCGCCGGGCGGTCGCTGCCGAGGGCTTTACCGATATTTTTCTGAACGCCCCTTACGAAAAACATGTGCAGGTCCGGGCCACGCGGGAGGGCTGGGTTTATCTGCTCGATTTCAACTACTGCACTGCAAACATTGAGTCATCCCGTCGCCTTCGCCCGGCTCGATAGCGCCTTTTGGCGAACTCCTTGTCCCAGGATCGGGCGGCGCATTTACCAACCCTTTGCTTCTTGGCAGCACTTTTTTAAAGGCGGGCTGCTAAAACAGGGTCATACGGTTTTGTGTCTGGAGTTGCCGTATGCGAGCTCAGCGGGATTGTCGTATTGCGTATCAAGCAGTCCAAGCCGGCTCGGTTTCTGTCGATGTTTGGCCGTATGCCGGATCAGGTATTGCGTACCGGTTGGCCAACATGTCCGCTCCGCGTTGGGGCGTGCTGACGCTGGTTTCAGCGTTGTTCTACCTGGTCTAGAGCCAAGCAATTCCCGCCTGAGCGGGGCGCGTCAGGCGGGTGCGTTCTGGGCCGGGTCGCTGTTGCGGCACTGGCGCAGAGCCCTTGCGCCGACTGCCAGCTTTACCCTTCATTTTCCATGATCGGGCCCGGGCGGGAACTCCTGCGGCCCCCTGGGGCTTCGACTCCCGCGCAGTGAACACCACACAAAGGCCTGCGCCGCGGAGGCAGCCGTGTTGGTTCACCTTGAAGATCTTATACCGCAACTTATTTCCGCTTTTGAGCGCAATGAGGTGCGCTGCAGCATGAGCCTTCCCGGGCGCTACGCGATTGCGGATACATGCGGTGATCAGGTCGGAAGCGCGCCGGAATTTGCCTGCCGCCTGTCTTCCATTTCGTCCCAGGGCGCCGTGATCAAAGGGCCGGTGCTGGGTTTTGAAGGGGAGCGCGCCTCACTTTACTTCAATGAGTTCGGCAAGTTGCCCGCACGCGTGGCACGCTGCTTGCCCGAGGGGTTCGCGGTAACATTTGAGCTCAGCCAGGCGGAGCGGGCCACGCTCGCCGCCAAGATCCTGTGGCACAAGCGGCATTTGGACGGGGAAATCGATGATGCCCGAGCCTATGCACGCATGGTTCCCAAGACCACCAGCAGTGTCCTGATCCTGCCCACAGCGGAGCAGGAGAACTGCATCGTCACCGATATATCGCGTTCGGGTGCCGCGGTGATGGCTTGCTGCAAGCCCCGTATCCGCACCCCCCTGGCGCTGGGGCGGCTGCTCGGGCAGGTGGTACGCCACACCGAAACGGGCTTTGCCTTGCGGTTCCTCGCAATCCA
>JAQGKH010000011.1 GCA_028290225.1 Devosia sp.
GCGATGATAAGCGACAATCACCGGCAGCAAGAACAGCGTGTAGTGAATCCAACCCAAGGGCGAAGCGAGCACGGCGGCGAGCATGCCAAGCGCACTGGCATGCAGCGTGCCGGGCCGGCGGAACCAGGCCCAGGCAGCCAGCGCCACGAGCAGCAAGGCGCTGAACGGGGTGCCAAGGAAGGGCACGCCGGCGCGCGCGGCCAAGCCGGAAATCGAGGCATTGGTGAGAAAGAACGCCCGCTCCCCATCGGAGATCACCAGTTCCAGCCATTGCCGATAAATTTCGGGGCCGAAAACCGCCAGGGGAATAGCGCTGATCACAGCTGCAGTCAGCACGGAAACCAAGCTCGGCAAGCGTTGGCCGGACAGGAACAGCAGCACCGGCCATACAAGGAAATTGGGCTTCATGGCAATGACGAGGCCGATCAGGATGCCGGCCCAGATGGGCTGGTTGCGATCGAGCAGCAGCCAGGCCCCCACCGCCGCCAGCACCAGCGGCACATAGATCTGCCCCAGGTAAAGCGTATCCCAGAAGCCTGCCAGACCGAAGGCCCAGACGGCGAGCACGACACCGCGCCAATCCGGAGCGTAGCGCCGCACGAGCAGCAGCACGGCCACGGCATAAAGGGCGCAAGAAATCCAGGACCAGACCCAAAGCGACTGTTCCGGCGCAGCCAGATCGAACAGCTGAAACAGCAGCGCCGAGATGGGAGGATTGAGGTTTGGATTCCAGGCTTCAAAGCCCGGGAAAACCACATGCGGCGTCAGTGGCGGATAAACACCGTAAGGGTTGAGACCCTCGGCTGCCGCCCGTCCCGAAGCGACAAAGGCGCCAAAGTCCCACAAGCCGTGCGAAGGGAGCACCCGGCGAAGCTCACCGGTGATCGCCCACAGGGAGAAGGCAACCAGCAAGATTGCCGCCAGTAAAGCGATAAGTCGGAAGGGGAACAGCGTGGCTGCGCGTGCCTGCAGCGGGGTCAATGAAACACCTGCATTATCGATATCCAAGCAGCCTTAGGGCCTGACACAGAAAAACCGCTCTGGGGACAAAGCCCCAAAGCGGTTCACCTCAGTTCAACGGCGCGCCATTATGGCGTAGCGGGTGCTGCCGGGGTAGCCGGAGTCGTTGCTGCCGGTGCAGCCGGGGTGGTCGTCGTCGCCGGTGCGGCAGGTGCCGTCGTTTCGGCCGGGGTGGTCGTGGTTCCGGTGTTGGTGCCGGAATTGTTCATCAAGAAGATCGCGATGATAACCACCACGACCACGACGATGATGCCGATAATTACGTTCCTGTTCACAAGTAACCTCCATTTTGGCGCAGATTTAACTCGCCAGAGCCACATTGGCTCCCTGGCTTAACCGGAATCAATTCTCCGCCGAATGCAGAGCTTCCAACCAGGTCGTGCCCATAAGCGAGCACCGCCTTTGATACGCATTTACCGGAGGGAACGGAAGGTCGCTCCTCCACATCCCTGTGCACAGTTCAGCCTCACAGCGCATAGAGAACAATCATGCACCTGGTTTTGCTTGGCGACTCCATTCTGGACAACGGCGCCTATGTAGCCCGCGGCGGCGCGGTTGCCGAGCTCTTGCAGGAACAGGTGGGCTTAGGGGCACGGGTAAGCCTGCTGGCCAGGGACGGCGCGGTGATGGCGGGCGTGCTCGATCAACTCCGGCACCTGCCCGGGGATGCGACGCATCTGGTGATCAGTGCCGGCGGCAATGATGCCCTGCGGAGCGCAGGCGTTCTGCAGGAGCCGGCCGGGTCTGTTGCCGAGGCGCTGGGCCGGATCGAACCGATCCGCGATGCCTTTGCCCGAAACTACAGCGCCTTGCTGGACCGGGCAGGCGCGAGGCAACTGCCGACAGCTTTGTGTACCATCTATGATGTGCAACTGCCTGATCCAACGCAGCGCCGCCTGGCCAATCTGGCCCTGGCCCTGCTCAACGATGTGATTACCCGCGAAGCAGTGCGGCTGAGATGGCCGGTGATCGACCTGCGCGTACTTTTCGGCGAGCCCGGCGATTATGCCAATGCCATCGAGCCTTCCGCCGCGGGAGCGCGCAAGATAGCAGTGGCCGCGGCAGCCATCGCGTACAGCCACGATTTTGGTGGCCCATCATCATTTTACGGCTGAACGCGCGCCCGCCCAATGGGGGCGAAGGGCGAGCCTGAGAACTGTTGAGCGGCACGAATGACGATTGCACGTTGCGCCTGAAAATGCCCTATTGAGGCCTCGCCGCTACGGTTCGGCAGCGGAACGCGACGCCGTGCAAAGCATGATGCGAACGACGTTCCCGATTTGATTTGGGAGGTTTTATGAACAAACTGGTTTTGGCTGCACTGATCTCGGGCGCCATGGCGCTGCCCGCATTCGCCGCTGACTACACCATCATGGCCCCGGCGGCCCCCGGCGGCGGTTGGGATCAAACCGCACGCTCGATGCAGGAGGCGCTGCAGTCCGAGGGGATTTCGGGCAATGTGCAGGTCACCAATGTTCCCGGCGCTGGCGGCACCATCGGCCTGGCGCAGTTCGTCAACCAGTCGAGCGGCAATGCAAACGCCCTGATTGTTGGCGGTTATGTGATGGTCGGCGCCATTCTCACCAATGCATCGCCCGTGACACTGGAACAGGTCACGCCAATTGCACGCCTGACGGGTGAAGCCGTGGTCGTGGTGGTGCCCGCCGCATCCGAATTGCAGAGCATGGATGATCTGGTGGCCAAGCTGAAGGCCGATCCTGGTTCGGTATCCTGGGCTGGCGGCTCGGCCGGCGGGGCGGATCACATCACCGCTGGCTTGATTGCCAAGACCGTTGGGGTAGATCCCACTGCCGTGAACTACATCGCTTATTCGGGCGGCGGCGAAGCCCTCGCGGCGCTGCTGGGCGGGCAGGTAACTGTCGGCATTTCGGGCTATAGCGAATTCTCCGCGCAGATCGGCGCCGGTGAATTGCGGCTGCTGGCGGTGTCCAGCGACGAGCGCATCCCCGGGGTTGACGCCCCCACGCTGCGCGAAGCGGGGGTCGACATGGCACTCCAGAACTGGCGCATGGTTGCCGCTGCTCCCGGCATCACCGATGAACAGAAAGCCTCGATCACCGCCGACATCGAGAAGATGGTGAATTCCGCGGCATGGAAAGCCACGCTGGAAACCAAGGGCTGGGTCAACACCTACCTGGCCGGAGATGAGTTTACCGCACAACTGGCACAGGACACCCAAGCAACTGCCGCCATCCTGAAAGACATCGGCCTCGTGCAATGAGTCCAGGCGAACCCGATCTCTCGCGTCGCCCCGATGGGGCGGCGCTTGTCATAGCAGCGGTGCTTGCCGCAATTGCGGCAGTGATCATCTGGCAAACCAGCCAGATGCGCGTTCCGCCCATTCAGGCCAAAGTTGGTCCCACTGTTTTCCCCTACATCATCGCCGGCGGACTGCTGCTGTTGTCGGTGGGGACGGTGCTTGATGCGGTCCGGCGCAAGTTTCCGGCCCGCGATCACGACAACTACAATCCCATCTGGTGGATCATCGGTGGCCTGGTGACCCAGTTGTTGTTATTGACCACAGTCGGCTTTTCCGTCGCCACGGGCATCCTGTTTGCCTTCACTGCCAAGGCGTTCGGGCGCGGGCCGCTGTGGCAGACGATCCCGATCGGCATCGTGTTCGCCTTCGTTGTCTGGTTTATCTTTGCCAAGGGACTGCAGTTGTCACTGCCCGCAGGCCCGCTCGAGCGGCTCATTCCCTGACCGAGAGTTTGTTATGGATACCTTTGGTCTTCTCGCGCAGGGCCTGCTTGCCGCCCTTCAATGGCAGAACCTGCTTTATGCCCTGGTCGGGGTGACGCTGGGCACCGCGGTGGGCGTGCTGCCCGGGATCGGGCCGGCCTTGACCGTCGCCCTGCTGCTGCCCGTCACCTACAAGCTCGACCCCGCTGGCTCGCTGATCATGTTCGCGGGCATCTATTACGGCGGCATGTATGGCGGTTCCACGACCTCCATCCTGCTCAACACACCGGGCGAACGTGCGTCCATCGTCACGGCGCTCGAGGGCAACAAGATGGCCCGCCAGGGCCGGGGCGGCCCGGCCCTGGCCACGGCGGCCATTGGATCGTTCATCGCCGGTCTCCTCGCCACCATCGCGCTGGCCTTTGTCGCGCCATGGGTGGTCAAGTTTGCGCTGGCCTTTGGCCCTGCCGAATATTTCGCGCTGATGGTGCTGGCCTTCATCACCGTGTCCGCCGCCTTCGGGGACAGCGCCTTGCGGGGCCTGACCGCCTTGTTCATCGGCCTGGGACTGGGGGTGATCGGCATCGACCTGCAAACCGGGCAGTCCCGGCTCGCCTTCGGCATTCCCGATCTGCTGGACGGGATTGAGGTGACCACCCTGGCCGTGGCGCTGTTTGCCATTGGCGAAACCCTCAAGATCGCCGCCGACCGGGCGCAGGTCAAAGAAGAGGTTCTGGCCGTCAAGGGCTCGGTGTGGATGACGCGGGAAGACTGGAAACGCTCCTGGCTGCCGTGGCTGCGCGGGACGGCGATCGGTTTTCCGATCGGCGCCATGCCGGCGGGTGGCGCCGATGTCGCGAGCTTTCTGTCCTATAGCGCCGAAAAGAGCTTTGCCAAACGGCCCGAGGAATTCGGGCATGGCGCGATCGAAGGGGTCGCGGGTCCGGAAGCGGCAAACAATGCATCGGCTGCCGGCACGCTGGTGCCGCTGCTGACCCTTGGCCTGCCCACCACGGCAACAGCCGCCATCATGCTGGCCGGCTTCCAGCAGTTCGGACTGCAGCCCGGACCCTTGCTGTTCACCAGCAATGCATCGCTGGTTTGGGCGCTGATCGCGAGCCTCTTGGTCGCCAACTTCATGCTGATCGTGCTGAACCTGCCGCTGATCGGGGTGTGGGTGCGGCTGCTGACCATTCCCAAGCCGTGGCTTTATGGCGGCATCCTGGTGTTTGCGACCTTGGGAACGCTGGGGGCGAATGGCGGCATGTCGGGGCGACTGGGGCCCATCAGCTATTCGTTCGAACTGCTGCTGCTGCTCGGCTTTGGCATTCTCGGCTATCTGTTGCGCCGGTTCGGCTACCCAATCGCCCCTGTGGTTGTCGGGCTGATCCTGGGGCCAATGGCGGAGCAGCAACTGCGCCGGGCCCTGGCGATCAGCCAGGGCGATCCGGTGGTGCTGTTTCATTCGCCCATCGCGATAACGCTTTATGTTGTGGCCGCACTCGCCGTGGCGTTGCCGTTCTATCTGCGCTGGCGCGGACGGGGGCAGATGCTGTCGCAACTGAGCAGCGACGAGGACTGACCCAGCCAAGGGCGCCCAAACACCCCAGGCAACGAAAAGCCCGGCGATCCAGAGGATCGTCCGGGCTTTTCAGCGTTATCGGGTCAACCGGTCAGGTCGCGGTGGGAGGAGCCGCGCCCGGACCGAAGCGACTAGCGCTTGCCGATGGAACGGAAAGCGTCCTGGTCGATGCCGAGGGTCTGCAGGTGCCTGGCCTTGGGCTGCCGTCCCGCCTCGACTGCCGATGCCACGGCAGCAGCACTGCCAAAAACGTCGGCGATGTTGCCAAGGGTCGCAAACACATTCTTGCTGCGCAGGGTGCTCATGTTCAGGTCCTCGTTCAGGCCGGCAGGCTGCCAGGCCGCTTTCATGATGCATAGATGGCCCCGAGAGCCGCGTTACACCAGAGCTAAACCGGCATCTCAGCCATGCGTGAGGGGCACCCCTACCCCATCAAATCCGGCAAAAGTGCTGTTAACCGGGCATTATCATTCTCAAGCTTGCAGCCAGAGCATGGCTGGCGCTAGCGGCTGGCAAAGAGGCGCTGGGTGGGACGGGCAGGCTGCAACAGCCGCAATCCTCCCCGCGCTACCGGCCGGTGCCTGGTCTTGGCCCAATAAAATGGCCGATTGGTGAGCTCATGGAGGGCGCGCAAGGTGGCTCCGGCCAGCAGCAGCCAATACACGGGCAACAGGAGCTGGAGCATCAGGAGATCACCGCGACCGGAGCGGCGCAGGCCCACCCAGGTGGTCACCACCGCGCTGCCATATCCCAGGGCAAAAATGGCGAGGTAAAGGGTCGACCACATGTCCCAGCCCAGCCCCCAGGGAGAGACACCCAGCAGCCAGCGCCCAAGGATCGTGCCCAGGAGCCCCACATGCAGGATGGGCGCGATGATCATGCTCAGGATCATGATCTCAAAGGCAATGGTCCGGCGCCAGCCGGCTTGCTTGAGCAAAAGCCTCGGGTTGCGATTGTGGACGATGAAGGTTTGCATCCAACCCTTCATCCAGCGCGATCTTTGCGCCATCCAAGCGTGCAGCTGGGTGGGCGCCTCTTCAAGCGTTGGCAGGTCGATGGTTTCAACAACATGGCGCAGCCGGGCGAGGCGAATGCCCAGATCGGCGTCTTCGGTGACGTTGAAGGCGTCCCACCCACCAATTTCACGGAGCGTTGAAATCCTGAAGTGATTGGAGGTCCCGCCAAGGGGCATCGGCAAGCCCCAGCGGGCAAGCGCGGGCAGCAGCACGGTAAAGAGCCCCGCATATTCTCCCGCGAACAAGGCCGCAAGCCAGTTTTCGGCGCCATTGTCGATCAGGAGCCGCGCCTGGATGCATTGCAGTTGCGGGGCGTCGCGGAAGCGGTTGGCCGCGCGCCAGAGCTGGTCGGGATGGGGAGTATCCTCGGCATCAAAGATCACGACATATTCGCCCCGGCAGAGCGGCAGGGCAAAGTCCATTGCCTTGGGCTTGGTGCGCGGAAGAGCATCGGGAACGGCAACGAGCGAAAAATAGGGGTGATGGAGTTGCGCCTCGACGGCCTGCACAGTGGATAGCGAGCTGGCTTCGACCACGAAGATGATGTCGAGCTTGTCCTTGGGATAGTTGAGCGAGGACATGGCAAGCGCCAGTTGCGGCACCATGGCAGCTTCATCGCGCAGGGGAATGAGCACCGAATACACCGGCAGGCCGGCATCATCGCCGTGCGCGCTGGATTGAGTTTGGGCGGGGAGCGGCACCAGGAGCGCTGCGAGCCGGACCACGGCGGGCAGGACCAGCAGCAGCAGCGCAAACGGCAACAGCCAGAGCTGGCTGACATAGGGGGCCATCAGCACCAGAGCGACCAGCACCAAGATGGCGAGCACAAAAGCGCTGCGGGCGCCTGCTGTCAGTTCCAGCTGGGCCGCAGCATTAGGCCAGCGGCGCGCAAGGTTTTGCCGCGCGCCGTCGATAAGCGCCGCGCCCGAGGCGCGCACGAGGTAGTCGCGCAGACTGCGCTCGGGCACGAGGCAGAGACAGCGCGCCAGATCGGGGTGCTGCACCAGCGCTGATTTGAGCCGCAGCATACCCAGGAAGTCGGGGGCGCAGAACGCCACGTCCCGGTCCAGAACGCGCAGGCGCACCAGCCGAATTTCGCGGAGGGCATCAAGGTGCAGCGGCTCAAGTTGCCCCTGCAGATGGCTGGGCACCTGCGGATAGAATGCCAGCCCGGCCCAGCCTGCGGCCCGCTCCATGACCTTGGCGTCGCCCGTGTGCAGAACCGTGGCGCAATAATGCAGCGGATCCACTTCTCGCTCGAATGCGGCGTCCAGAATGTCACGAGCCGCGGCTTCATCAGAGCAAGCGTCCCCGAGCACGCTCCTGATCAGCTCCACCGCATCGGACATGTGTGTTTCGCCCCACCCTACGGGTTCATACTGACACAGTCGCAAAGTGGTGCAAGTGCCGGCTATGCAAAGGGTTTACGCAGCAAAAGGCCGCCAACCCGTGCAGGTCGGCGGCCCGAACAGTGCGCGCCTGGGCGAGCTAGTGCTTGGCGTCGAACTGGTGCGGATTGAAGCGATACGCCGTGGAGCAGAATTCGCAAACCACCTCGATTTCGCCGTCCACCGCCATCTCCTCGCGCTCCTCAGCCGAGAAGCTGTTGGCCAGCATGTCTTCGATGCGATCGGGGGAGCAGGTGCAGCGCTCTTCCATCGGCAACGGGGTGAACACCCGCACTTCGGTTTCGTGGTAGAGGCGGAACAACAGCCGCTCGGGCGACAGGTCGGGATCGGCGAGTTCGACGTCTTCAAGCGTCGCCAGCAGCGTCTTGGCTTCGTTCCAGCCATCGGGCTCCTCGAAATCGGGATCGGTCATTTCCGGATTGTCCCAATTGCCGTCGCCCGGCAGGTCGGCCATCACCGCCATGCCATTTTCGGGCAGGTGCTGGATCAGGATGCCGCCGGCGCGCCAATGGGGGCGATGATCGCCCTTGCGCGTGAATTCGGCTACGGCCAGGCGCACCATGGTCGGGATCTGCTCGGACTGCATGAAATAGGTATGCGCCACTTCTTCGAGCGAATTGCCGTCCAGCGCAACAATGCCCTGATAGCGCTCGGTATGGGGGCCCTGATCGATGGTCATTGCCAGGTGCCCGTGGCCGAGCAATTGACCGGGCTGCAGCTTGCCGTCCTCGGCGGCCTTAGTGAGCGCTTCCTGATCGAAGCGGGCATAACCGCGCAGGCCGTCTGGGGCGTCGAAATCCACCACAATGAGGTTTACCGGGCCATCGGTCTGGGTTTGCATGATGAACCGGCCGTCGAACTTGAGCGAGGAGCCAATCAAGGCGGCCAGTACCACGGCTTCACCCAGCAGGCGCGCGACCGGCGCCGGGTAGGCGTGGCGAGACAGGATGGCATCCAGCGCATCGCCGAGGCGAACGGCACGGCCGCGCGTGTCGAGCTTATCGAGCGTGAACGGAACCACGGCATCGTCACCCGTTTCGGGGCGATCCAGCCCCAGGGACGACATCAGGTTCTCAGTGGCAGCAGTGTCCGTCATTGGCTTAACTTTCGCATGGCCGGATCCCTTGGTTGATCGATCCGAAACGGCCGCTGGTGCGTGGAGCGCACTCCGGTTCTTCACAGCAGTGAAGAACGACACCATGGCTTGGCCATGACCGGCGCACCGGCGCTATGGCTTAGTTCGTCTCGACCCCTAAGGCCCAGCACAGAATGGCTTTTTGTGCATGAAGGCGGTTTTCCGCCTCGTCCCATACCACCGACTGCGGACCATCGATCACCTCGTCGGTGACCTCGTCGCCACGATGGGCAGGCAGGCAGTGCATGAACAAGGCATTCTTGTCCGCTTGCGCCATCAAATTGGGGTCCACACGATAGGGTTTCAAGACCCGGCGGCGCTCGGCGGCATCGGTATCGCCCATGGATACCCAGGTATCGGTGATCACGAGGTCGGCGCCTTCCACTGCTTCGCGGGGATCCTCGATCAGCTTGACCCAGGAGCCGGCCTTCTTGATGTCTTGCATCAAGTCCTTTTCCGGCCAGTATTCATCGGGCACCGCGATGGTCAGCTCGCATTCAAACAGTTCAGCGGCGTTGACCCAGGAATGCAGCACATTATTGCTGTCCCCCACCCAGGCAATCTTGGCGCCCTTGATGGGACCACGGTGTTCCTCGAAGGTCATAAGATCCGCCATGATCTGGCAGGGATGGGCGCGCCGGGTGAGGCCATTGATCACGGGCACGCTGGAGCCTTCGGCCAATTCCACCAGATCGGCATGAGACAGGATGCGGATCATGATCGCATCCACATAGCGGCTCATGACGCGCGCGGTATCCTGTAGCGTTTCCTCACGCGACAGCTGCATTTCCTGGCCCGAGAGCATGAGGGTTTCGCCGCCGAGTTGACGCATACCGACATCGAAGGACACGCGGGTACGGGTGGACTGGCGCTCGAAAATCATCGCCAACACCTTGTCCTTCAGGAGTTGGGGACGGTCGCCTTGCTTGAGCCGCTCCTTGAGCGACACCGCGCTGTCGAGCATGCCGCGCAGCTCGTCATAGGTGAAATCGTCGATATTGAGGAAGTGCCTTGGGTCGCCGGTCATGTTGGCTGGTCCGGTTTGTCTTGGCTGCGCAAAGCAGCGGGTCAGTCGGCAGCGGGGCCGACACTGGCTTCTTGTTCGACGGCCTCGAAAGCGGCAGCGACCTTGCCAACCGCTTCTTCGATGTCCGCTTCGGTGACAATCAGGGGTGGCAGGAGGCGCAGCACATTTTCGCCGGCGCCGATGGCCAGCAACTGGTGATCGCGGCGCAAGCGCTCAACGAAGTCACGGACCGGCGGTGTAATCTTGATGCCGGCCAGCAGGCCCTTGCCGCGCAGCTCCAGCACCTGCGACGGAAAGCGTTGCGCCAGTTGCTGCAGGTGCCAGGCGAGCCTTTGGCCCATCAGATCGACATGCTCGATGAAGCCGGGCGCCAGAATGCGGTCGAGAACGGCGTTCCCCACCGCCGTGGCGAGCGGATTGCCGCCATAGG
This sequence comes from Devosia sp., assembly GCA_028290225.1. Lineage (GTDB taxonomy): Bacteria > Pseudomonadota > Alphaproteobacteria > Rhizobiales > Devosiaceae > Devosia. Next base: position 10,323 of record JAQGKH010000011.1, read on the forward strand.
TGGAGCCATGGGTGCCAGGCACCATGGAGGCCGCAACATCGCCCCTGGCCAGGCACGCGCCCAGCGGAAAGCCGCCGCCGATAGCCTTGGCGACCGCTACGATATCGGGGGTGATATTGCTCCACTCAAAAGCGAAGAACCGGCCGGTGCGGCCATAGCCACATTGCACCTCGTCCAGAACGAGCAGCATGCCGTGCTCGTCGCAAAGCCGCCGCAGCCCTTGCATGAACTCGGGCGTCATGGCGGTCACGCCCCCTTCGCCCTGCACGGTTTCAATGAGAATGGCGCAGGTTTGGGGGGTGATCAGCGCTTCCACCGCAGCCAGATCACCCGGAGCGGTGTGCTTGAAGCCGGGCATGGGCGGGCCGAAGCCTTCCAGGTAGCTGGGATTGCCACCTGCCGCGATGGTGCCCAGGGTTCGCCCGTGGAACGACCCGGTGAAGGCGATGATCTCGTAGCGCTCCGTTTCACCCTTGGCCCAGAAGTAATGCCGCGCCGTCTTGATGGCGCATTCAAGGGCTTCGGCCCCCGAATTGGTGAAGAAAACGGCGTCCGCAAAGGTGGCATCGACCAGCCGCTGGCCCAGACGCTCCTGATCGGGAATGGTGAACACATTGGAGGTGTGCCAGACCTTTTCGGCCGCCGACTTGAGGGCGCTCACCAGATGCGGGTCGCCATGGCCCAAGGCATTCACGGCAATACCGGAATGGAAATCCAGGTAGGACACGCCGTGCTGATCATACAGGCGCATGCCTTCGCCCCGCTCAAAGGCAAGGGGGGAGCGGGCATAGGTGCCGTAGAGCGCAGACATCGTGCTTGGATCCTTTTTTGTGAGCATACTGGAGGAGCGCTGCTTTTATGCAACTACACCCCTGAAAAAATCAAAAACGCGCCTCTTTTTGTTGCGCGTCGCGGGCGCAATTGAGCCGTTTCAAGCAGCAAAGTCAATGTTGCGGCGGGCAAGTGCCTGATTTGACTCAAGCTTTCTTAACCCCGTCTTAACCATTCATTTTCCGGGGAAAGTGGACGGGGACTCTTGATCCCGATTCCGCCGATAGCGTACTCTCAAGGCTATCGGGAACACGATATCTCGTGTGGCGGACCCGCAAGACATACGATTTGTAGACTACCACGGCTGCCAGAGGCTTCTGGCGGGACAATGAAGGATTCTGCTTTGACAATGGTTTCGGAAACACAGCCGCAAGGCTGGACAGATGACCGCGTGGAGCTCTTGAAGAAGCTTTGGATGGAAGGGTTGAGCGCCAGCCAGATCGCTGGGGAACTGGGAGAAGGGGTTACCCGCAATGCCGTGATCGGCAAGGTGCATCGGCTCAAGCTGTCGGCACGGGCCAAGCCGACCAACACGGCAGCCCGGTCTCGCCCCGCTCCGCGCCCGGCACCACGCCGGATGTCTTCCCCCTCTACCGGCAGCTCAAGCCCGATGACAGCTGCTGCGAGTGCATCCAAGCCGCGGCAGATGGCCAGCCGGCCTCAGTCCATCGGCGCCACTGCATTGGCCGCAAGCCCGGAAATGGAATCCCAGCTTTATGTCGCTCCGGTGGTTGCCGAGCTCTTCGTGCCTGAAGACAAGCGCATCAGCCTACTGCAGCTGAGCGAGCAAACCTGCAAGTGGCCGATCGGCGACCCGCTGGCGAAGGATTTTTACTTCTGCGGCGGCCATGCACTCGAAAGCGGCCCGTATTGCGATTTCCATTCGCGCCGCGCCTACCATCAAGTGGACAAGAAGCGCCGCTGAACAGCGTCGTGATGGCGGGCGCAAGGGCGCCCGCGCCGGGTGATCAGAGCCGGGTCTGGCCCTTGCGATCACCCCGCACTTCGGGCCCCTGCCCCCAAAATATCCCCTTGTCTCACAATCCTCAGCCAACACCGGCTGCGCCGGTGCAGCAATCCGCTGCCTCGAACGGTGTTCGCGAACTCGCGAGTTGCGCGTCGTCAGCACGCTAGGGCAGCAGCACATCCACCTGCATCCCCTCGCCCAGTTGGCTGCGGATGGTGAGCTGCCCGCGATGCCGGCTGACAATGTGCTTGACGATGGCGAGCCCGAGCCCGGTGCCCTTGCGCTTGCGGCTGACATCGGCATCGATGCGATAGAACCGTTCGGTGAGGCGCGGTACGTGTTCGGGCGGCACGCCGGGCCCGTGATCCACGACGCGGATCAGGTGGGCAAAGCCTACGCGATTGGCGGGCTGCAGCACGACTTCGACAGTCCTGCCGCCCGAGCCATATTTGATGGCATTGTCGATGAGGTTCTCGAACACTTCATAGAGTTGACCCCGATCCCCCGTGGTAGTGGTGGGACCATCGGGCAGGCTCATGACGATATCCAGATCTGCCGCCTTGGCCTGGGTCTCCAGGCCGTCCCGTACTTCGCGCAGCAGGCCGGCCAATTCGGTGGTGCCGGTCGGCCTGACATGCTGGTGCATCTCGATGCGGGAGAGCGATAACAGGTCATCCACCAGCTTGCTCATGCGCTCGGCCTGGCCACGCATGATGACAAGGAAACGTTCGCGCGCCGCAACGTCTCTTGCGGCAGGGCCGAGCAGCGTATCGATGAAACCCAGCAGGGATGCCAGCGGGGTGCGCAGTTCGTGGCTGGCATTGGCGATGAAATCGGCCCGCATGGCGTCCACCCGCTTGAGCTCCGTCAGGCTCTGCACCGTCATCACCAATTGACGCGTCGGATCCTCGAACCAGTCCACTCCCGCGCGCAGCAATGGAGCGATGGCGACCTTGTCCCAGGTTTCGGATGGCAAGGTCTCGTGAATCTCCACGGCCTGGGGCCTTCCGGTGCGCAAGGCTGCGTCAAGGGCCTGCACCAGATCAGGGTTGCGCAGCGACAAGGTCAGGCGCTTACCGACCGAAATGGCGGGGAACTGCTGGTGCGCCGCTTGATTGGCATGCACGAGAATGGAGCGGGCATCCAGAACAAGGCATGGCTCGACCAGCGCATCGGCAAAGGCGGCAACAGCTGCGTTGTCCTCCGCTGTGGCGGAGGGCAATGGCACGGCCGCCCCCGAAGGGGCAGCGGAAATCGGCTGGGCACCAATGGGCAGCAACGCAATGGTGGCGGCAAGCAGGGCAAAGGCAAAGACCGCGCCCCACCAGGCCAGTCCGCTCCAAAGCACCAGAGCCGCAAGGACCGCCCCAATCACCACCAACAAGAGCACCTGCACAGGCAACCGAGGCGCGGGGGCAGCAGTTGAGGGCCGAAGTGCTGGCGGGATGTTGGCGTCGTCCATGCTTGAGATCACCGTCCGCCAAACTCTGGCGGCTCTTGCGTGCGAAACCCCCATATAGCACGCTCGATATGACAAGGGAGCGACAAGATTGAGCGATCCTCTCGACGGTTTCGATATCGAAGACCCCAAGCTGCCCGCCTCCATCAAGAAGAAGGCATTGCGCTCGGGCGGTTATCCCTATGCTGAAAAGCTCGACAGGGAGACCTACGAAACCCAGATGTATGCGCTGCAAAAGCAGCTGGTGCTGCTGCAAGCCCATCTGCTCGCCAACGGCGAGCGCGTCATGTTGGTCTTTGAAGGTCGTGACGCGGCGGGCAAGGGCGGCACCATCAAGACCTATCTGCAGAATCTCAATGCCCGTCACAATCTGATCGCTGCGCTGCCCAAGCCGAACGATCGGGAAAGAACGCAATGGTACTTTCAGCGCTATGTGGACTGGCTGCCGGCCGGCGGGGAAACCGTGCTGTTTGATCGCTCCTGGTATAACCGGGCCGGCGTTGAACGGGTGATGGGCTATGCCACGCCCGAGCAGGTGGAGCATTTCCTGCACGAGGCGCCCGAATTCGAGCGGCGGCTGACCAATGATGGCATTCACCTGTTCAAGTTCTGGCTCTCGATCGGCCGTGAAATGCAGCTCAAGCGCTTCCATGACCGTCGGCACGATCCGCTCAAGGTATGGAAGCTGTCGCCGATCGACATCGAAGCCTTGGGACGGTGGGACGCTTATACCGAAGCGCGCGACGCCATGTTTGCCCATACCGATGTCCCCCATGCCCCCTGGGGCGTGGTGCGGGCCAACGACAAGCGGCGGGCACGGCTCAACCTGATCCGCACCGTGCTGCATCGCCTCCAGTTCCGCGGCAAGGATGTCGAGGCGATCGGCGCCGTCGATCCCCTGATCGTCATGGACACCCGTGCGTTTCTGGCGCTCAAGGGTCAGCACTGATGCAAAGGTGGATTGCGAGCCGGCGTGCATTGACAGCCTGCCCGATTCCCTCACAAGTGCGGCGCGCACACCAAGCGGCGCGGGGGCAAGGTCGTGGTTTTGTCCGATAAGGCCGTTGTGGTCACCAATGCGCGGGGCTCGTCGCCCTTTGTTGTTGTGTGCGACCACGCATCCAATCGCATCCCCGAGCGCTATGGCGACCTGGGGCTTTCCCATGTCGAGCGGCTGAGCCACATCGCCTGGGATCCTGGTGCCCTGGCGGTCAGCCGGGCCCTTTCGGACGCACTGGACGCGCCCCTGGTGCAGTCAACGGTGTCGCGGCTGGTGATCGACTGCAATCGCGACCTCGATGCACCCGACCTGATCTGGACGCTTTCGGAAGCCACGCCCATTCGCGCCAACGAGAACGTTGATCAACAAGAGCGGCTGTTCCGGATCAACCACTTCCACCAGCCCTATCACGCCTCCATCCAGACCCTTCTGGAGGCGCGGCGCCATGCCGGACACGAAGCCATTCTGGTGTGCGTGCACTCGTTCACCCCGGTTTATCACGGGGTAACAAGGCCTTGGCCCATCGGGCTGATCCACGGCACGGATCAGCGCTTCACCCGCGCGCTTTTCGTCGCTCTGAAGGCCGAGGACCCCGAACTTAATGTCGGATGGAACCTGCCCTATGCCGCCCAAAAGGGCGTTACACTGACGCTCGAAAAGCACGGGGATGGACGGGGGCTGGACGCAACCATGATCGAGATCCGCCATGACGAGATCCTCGAAACCGATGGCGTGCGCTGCTGGTCGGATCGGCTGGCCCGCTGCCTTGTGGCTGCGCGGCAGATGCGCCGAGGGCGCGTGGCGAGCTAAAGCCTTGACCCTTTCCCGGACGTGATCGCGGCAACGGTCTGGGCGGCGCCCTCATCATAAAGGCTTTCCAGGTGCTCCAGCACTGTCGCGCGGAAGGGGGCGCTTTGGGGCAGATCGGTCCCGAACACTTCGCCCAGCGCCACCAGACCTTCGAACAAGGCTTCGGGGTCGTTGCCGGCATCGGCGGCGATCGCCATCATGCGCATGGCCAGGGGATCGCGCACATCGATGCTTTCGCCGGTTTCATCAATGCCCGTAACATAGCGCATCCAGGCAGCGACCCCGAGCGCCAGGCGCGTGATCGGCTGCCCTGCCGCCAGGCGGTCCCGAATAGTACCGAGCAGGCGTTGCGGCAGTTTCTGGCTGCCATCCATGGCGATCTGCCAGGTGCGATGCTGCAGGGCTGGATTGCTGAAGCGCTCCAGCAACCGGTCGCGATACCCGCCGAGATCCACCCCCGGCATATCCAGGGTGGGCATCACTTCATCGGTCATGAGGCCTTGGATCAGCGCGGCAAAGGCCGGATCGCTGACTGCGTCCGCCACATATTGGTGCCCGGCCAAAAAACCCAGATAGGCCAGGGTCGAATGCGAGCCGTTGAGCATGCGCAGCTTCATGCGCTCGAACGGCTCGACATCGGCGGCGATCGTGGCGCCCGAATGCTCGAAAGGGGGACGGCCATTGCAGAAGCGATCTTCAATCACCCACTGGGTAAATGGCTCGGTCATGATAGGCCAGGCGTCGCTGACCCCTGTTACGGCCTCGACCATGGCGCGATCCGCGTCGGTGGTCGCGGGAACGATGCGGTCCACCATTGTGCCGGGGAAGCGCACTTCCCGCTTGATCCAGTCACCAAGCTCGGCGTTGCGCAAGGCGGCGAGGCGGGTCACGATCCGCCTCGTGGTGTGGCCGTTGGAGGGTAGATTGTCGCAACTCAGGACGGTGAACGGCAGGAGGCCCGTGGCACGACGACGGGCCAGGGCTTCGACCAGGATGCCCGGCGCCGATTTCGGCTGCGTTGGATTGGCGAGGTCCCAAACAATGTCGGGGTGTCCTTCGTCCAGTTCGCCGGTGGCCGGATCGTGGCAATAGCCCTTCTCGGTGACCGTCAGGGAGACAATGCGGATGGCTGGTGACGCCATGAGCGCCAGCAGGTCCTCGCGCTCGGTGTTGGCATCCATGACCCCAAGGATCGAGCCGATGATGCGCAGGGCGGTGCCCTCAGCGTCGCGGACAGCCACGGTATAGAGTCCGTCCTGGGGCTCCAGTGCTTGCTTGGTGTCGGGCCGGCGCAGGCTGGCCCCGATGATGCCCCAACTGGGATCCTGCGCCAGCAGATCATCGACATAGACTGCCATGTGGGCGCGGTGAAAAGCGCCGATGCCCAGATGCACGATGCCCGGAGTGACTTGCGCGCGATCATAGCGAGGGACGGCGACGCCGGTGGGCGGATGGGCAAGCAAAGAGGCGCTGAGACGCGGCATGGATCGTGAACTCCGTTGGGCGGCGGCACCATAAGGAGCTTTGCCCTTGTATGGAAGGCAGGGACCGCACCTGTTCGGTGGCCAATTTGCTCCAGGGCACCCTTGCGGCGGCTCCATATTTGCGCCCATAACCCCATCCAACAACAGGAGGTTTTATCCTTGAGCAAGCGCTTCGTGAGCATCGGGGAATGCATGATCGAGATGAGCGGGGGCGAAGACCGGCAGTATCGCCTGGGCTATGCCGGCGACACGCTCAACACGGCCTGGTATATGCGCGCCCTGCTGGAGCCGGACTGGTCGGTGGATTACCTGACTGCGCTCGGGGAAGATCGTTACTCCGCCGATATCCGGGAGTTCCTGGAGCAGCACCGGATCGGCACTTCCCATATCGGCACCGTCAAGAACCGGCGCCCCGGCCTTTACATGATCCATCAGCAGGGCGGGGACCGGCACTTCACCTATTGGCGGGATCAATCGGCGGCACGGCTGCTAGCCGAGGACAAGGGGGCGCTGCGAACAGCGCTCGAGGGCGCTGGGATGGTTTACTTTTCGGGCATCACCCTGGCCATTCTGCAGCCCCGGGCGCGCGGAAGGCTGCTGGGCGCCATTGTCGATGCGCGCGAGGCGGGGGCGACGGTGGTGTTCGACACCAATCTGCGCCCGGCATTGTGGACCAGCCAGCGGGTGATGGCGTCGATGCTCACCGCCGCGGCGAGCCTTTGCGACATCGTGCTGCCGACCCATGGGGACGAGGCGCCGGTGTTCGGCGACCGCAGCGTCGAGGAAACCGCCGACCGCTATCTCGAACTGGGGGTCGGGGAAGTGGTGGTCAAGGATGGCGGCGGTCCGGCGCTGGTTGCCACCGCCAGCGAGCGGGTGCGGGTGGCGCCGGCGCCGGCAGCACAGGTGGTGGATGCCACGGGCGCCGGCGATTCCTTCAACGGCGCTTACCTCAGTGCCAGGCTCGCTGGCCAAGGATTGGCGGAGGCCGCGGCGGCGGCGCATCGGGTGGCCGGGATCGTGATCGGCCAGAAAGGGGCGCTGGTCGATCCGGCGCTGCTCGGCTAGGTGCGGTCGCGGTCTTCGGCCTGGTAGCCGGCCTTGGTGGCGACTTCGGTCGCGGCCTTTTCCCCGACGGTGCGCTGGCGGTTGCGCATGATGCCGAAGACGGCGGCCAGGGCGAGGATGATGACGCCGATGGTCAGCAGGATCAGCCAGATGGATGGGCCGGATTGAACTTCCATGATCGATCTCCTTTTGCGCTCAACGGAGCGAGGGAGAGCATGGTTGCGCTAAAAACTGCGATCGCCGGCCTGGGCGATATATTGTTGTTCCTCGGGAGTGCTCAGGCGGCCTAAGGCCTTGTTGCGGAAGGGAAAGCGGCCGAAGCGCTCGATGGCGTGCAGGTGCTGGAGCTGGAACTCGAGCTGCTCGGGATCACCCAGCGCCTGATACAGGCGAACGCCTTCGCGCTGGATGACCGGGGATTCCGAGTGCATGAAGGGCAGGTAGAAAAACGGGCGCCGGATCGCGTCGACGCCGTGGTCGGCGCCCGCTGCAATGGCCTCCTGCGCCAGAGCTAAAGCCATGGGATCGCAGGCAAAAGCCTCACGCGAGCCGCGGTGGAGCTGGCGCGAGAACTGGTCGAGAACGATGATCTCGGCCAGGCGCCCCGCTGGGGTGCGGCGCCAGGTCCAGGCTTCGCCCCGCGCGACATGGGGGTGGGTGTCGGCGAAGCGCTGGGCGAGTTGCTGGTCGAACTCGGGCTTGCCGCCGAACCAGTCCTCGCGGCCATGCTCGGTGAACCAGAACTGCAGCACATCATCGGCGGTTTTCATGGTTTGGCCTTGTTGATGAACGCGTTCTGAATGTTTGTTCAGCCAACCACAATATGCACCGAATTGCCGAACGGATCACGCGTTTCGATGCCCCCGGGGATGGCGACGACAACCGCGCCCGACGCCTGCAGGCGCGCCTCGACGCCGGCAAGGGTCGGGGCATCGGGCAGCACGATGGTGAACCAGCGCAAGCCGGCCGAGCCGGGTGGCGGCAGCCTGGCGTCCGCGCCGGACCAGATGTTGAAGGCAATGGTGTGCGGCATGTAATCGAGCCCGACATCGCCCATGCCAAAGGAATGGATGAGCAGAAAGCCGGCAAAGCCGATCACGTCGCGGTAGAACTGCATCGCAACCTCAAGTTCGGTGACATGCAGGTGGATGTGGCCGATGCGGGTGCCGGCGGGCATCGCCGCCTCGATCACCGGCGAGGGGCCGAGTTCGGCCAGGAGCCCCCGCAGGTCGATGGGGTCGCGGCCCGAATGGGGCTTGCCGTCCGCCGTGATGGCGTAATGGCCCTGGTCAGGATCGGCCAGGGTGCCGCGCCAGGGGGTTTCAAAGGTGATCTCGATGCCGTTGCCATCCAGATCCCACAGATAGATGGCCTCGGAAACGAGGTGATCGGTGGGCGAGATGCGGATATTGCGCTGGAGGGCGCGCCAGGCCATCTGCGCCAGATCGGCGCGGGTCGGCACATGGATGGCCAGATGGTAGAGCCCGATGGTGCGCCCAACCGATGGGCGGAGCGCGCCGGTTTCCAGCACCAGCAGCGCCTGGCCCCCTGCCCCCAGGATCAAGGCATTGTCCTCCTCGCCCAGCAATTGCAGGCCAACCACATCGCGCCAGATGGCGAGGGCCTGGTCGCGGTCGGTCACCGCCAGATGCGCCGGCCCCAAACGGGTGGTGAGCGGCAACAGGGGCTTGGAGCGGATATCGGTCTGCAGGCTGGCGTCGATCATGGTGGGCCTCCGGGGCCGCAAGGAGCGGGGCATGAATGGCAATGAGCGCAATATAATCCCCGCCCCTGCCCGATACCATCATGGTTGGGGCGAAGGGATTGTTCGGCAGGACGCAGGGAATGGCGGCGCCCTGGGCGGTGAATGCGACCAGAAGCGGTGCGGGAGCGTTCAAGCAGGCGCAAGCAAGCGTTCCCTCGACCATCGCCACCGGCAGGCCGGCGGCGCCAGGCTCGGGTTCGACCCATGAAAGGATCAAGACGATGAAAATCATGTACACCGCCCGCGCCACCTCCACGGGCGGCCGCTCCGGAC
>JAQGKH010000029.1 GCA_028290225.1 Devosia sp.
AAAAGCTGAGATGGCGATAATCATGGATCACCTCCTCGCCCGGCGGCATGGGAGGCAGATCGGCATCTGCTTCATCTGCAAGGGAAACCGCAGGAGCGGCGGCAAACAGCGGCAGCGTTTCGGCGCCGGAGGTGGCAGTCAGCCCCTTCACTGCCCAGGCAGCATCCCGGCGCGACAACCCCAGCGAGCCAAAGGCATCCGCCTGCGCCAGGATTTCCAGACTGGCCACCGGCAGGCCGGTGCGCAGCCAGAGATCGCGCACGGAATCGTAACCCCTGCCCCGCCGCGCCACGAGCCGGTTGGCATGGTCTTCCTTTAATCCCTTGATTGCCGCCAGCCCCAGCCGGATGGCATGGGTCGAGCGGATATCGTCTTTCATTTCGGCATGTTGCACCCACAGGTGCTCGGCGGCACGGCGGCTGCTGCCTTCCAGCACATGTTCGAGATCGGAATGGTTGATATCCACGGGCCGCACTTCCACGCCATGCTCGATGGCATCGCGGATGATCTGGGAAGGGGCATAGAACCCCATGGGCTGGCTGTTCAGCAGCGCGCAGGCGAACACATCGGGATAATGGCATTTGAGCCAGCACGAGGCATAAACCAAAAGCGCGAACGAGGCCGCATGGCTTTCAGGAAAGCCATATTCGGCAAAGCCCTGGATCTGCGCAAAGCAGCCCTTGGCGAACGCCAGGTCATAGCCATTGGCGAGCATGCCCGCGATGAATTCCTCGCCGAACTGGGCGATCTGGCCGGTGCGGCGCCAGGCGGCCATTGCCCGGCGCAACTGATCGGCCTTCCCAGCTGAAAAGCCCGCGCCAACCACGGCGATCTGCATCGCCTGCTCCTGAAACAGGGGAATGCCGAGCGTGCGCCCCAGTACCGCTTCAAGCTCGGGGCTGGGATAAGTCACCGCCTCATTACCCAGCCTGCGCCGCAGATAGGGATGCACCATGCCCCCCTGAATCGGCCCCGGCCGCACAATCGCTACCTCGATCACCAAGTCATAGAACCGGCTGGGCCGCATGCGCGGCAGCATCGACATCTGCGCCCGGCTTTCGATCTGGAACACCCCGATCGTATCGGCGCGATGGGTCATGGCATAAACCCGCGCCTTCTTGGATTGGTCGGTATCGGTTTCCTCGGCCAAAAGGTCCACCAGCCGGATCTCCTGATCGTAATGGCGACGCATCAGCTCAAAGGCCCGGCGCAGGCAGGACAGCATGCCCAGCGCCAGAATATCGACCTTGAGGATGCCCAAGGCGTCGATATCGTCCTTGTTCCACTCGATGATGGTGCGGCTTTCCATCGCCGATTTGCTGATCGGCACGAGGCTTTCAAGGGAATCGCGGGTGATCACGAACCCACCCACATGCTGGCTCAAATGGCGCGGAAAGCCATGGAGAACCTTGATCACCTCGAACAACTGGGCCAGCACCGGGTCATCGGGATGCATGCCGATCCGTTCCACCTCGCGCAGATCAAAAGCGGAGCCCCAGCCCCATTGCATCTGGTTGAGCGCCGCCACCGTGTCCTCGGCCAAGCCGAACACCTTGGCCGCTTCGCGCATGGCGCTCTTGGAGCGATAGGAAATCACATTGGCCGTCAGCCCGGTGCGCTTGCCGCCATATTTTTGGTAGACATATTGCATCACCTCCTCGCGCCGCTCGTGCTCGAAATCGACATCGATATCGGGCGGCTCGTCCCGTTCGGTCGAGATAAAGCGCCCGAACACCAGATTGCCGGTGACCGGATTGACCTCGGTGATCTCAAGGCAAAAGCACACGGTGGAATTTGCCGCCGAACCGCGTCCCTGGCAGAGGATCTGGCGCTCATAGCGGGCAAACATCACGATATCATGGACCGTGAGAAAATAGGCCGCATAGCGCTTGTAGGCGATCAGGCACAGCTCACTCCAGATGGTGCGCTTGACCTCGTCGGGCACTCCCTCGGGAAAGCGCTTGGCCGCGCCCGCCCAGGTCAGCCGCTCCAGGGTTTGCTGGGCGGTTTCCCCATTGCCCACCGTTTCTTCGGGATAGTTGTATTTGAGCTGATCGAGCGAAAAGCCGATGCGCTCGGCCAGCAGCTGGGTTTGGCGGATGGCATCGGGATGCTCGGCAAATAACCGCGCCATTTCCCGGCCGGGCTTGAGGTGCCGCTCGGCATTGGCTTCAAGTCGCCGCCCGGCCGTTTCCAAGGTCAGATGCTGGCGGATGCAGCTCACCACATCCTGCACTATCCGGCGGTCGGACTCGTGATAGAGTACGTCATTGGTGGCCAGCATCGGGGCCCTGTGGCGCCGCCCCAGTTCGGCGATGCGATGGAGCCGCGCCCGATCGGCGCCGGCATAGTGGGGCGCTCCGGCAATCCAGATTCGGCCCGGCGCATGCTGGGCCAGAATCCGGAGCGTTGTTTCGGTCAGCTCCCAATCGCTTTCCTCGGGCACGAGGATCAGCAACTGCCCTTGAGCATAGCTCTCGCTCTCATTGTCACCGGTATTGCCCAGCAGGTCGGTGAGATGGAGCACCGGCGCTCCCTTTTCCCCCCGCTGATTGCCAAGGCTCAGCAACCGGCACAGCCGCCCATAAGCCAGGCGGTCAGTGGGATAAGCGACGATATCGGGCGTGCCATCGCTGAACACCAGCCGCACCCCCACCAGATAGCGAAAGCCTGGCGACTGAGGGCCCATGTCGCGGGCCACCATATAGCCGCGCACCACTCCGGCAAAGCTGTTGCGGTCGCAAAGCCCGAGCCCAGGCATGCCATAATGAATAGCTGCCGAAACCAGCTCCTCAGGATGCGAACCGCTGCGCAGGAACGAGAAATTGCTGGTGCTAACGAGTTCAGTAAACGCCCAAGCGGGTGCCGCTGGCAGCGGTGTGGGCTCTCCCCCAGCAGGAGGAAAAGCCAGGACGCGGCTCACGAGAAAAATCCGTGCAGATACCAGGAAGGACCGGCGGCGCCCCCGTATAGTCCTTGCCGGAACAGCCAGAACCGGCGCCCCCCATCGTCCTCGGCAATGAAATAATCCCGCGTTTGGGCCTCTGGATCAAAGCGCGGCAGTTGAGGCAGATAGGGTGGCACTTCCCCAGGCTTGCTGTCCGGCTTGACCGGCGGCACCAGTTGCAGGCGCTGCCCGCTGCGCCACCATTCCGCCGCCAGCCGCTCGGGCCCGGACGCCTTGATGAATTGATAGCCGACGCGCCGCCAGATCATGCCGGCAGGCGGCCCATCGGGCACCTGGGCAGCGGTAACGGCAATGGGTTCGGGCATTGGCAGGAGACGCAAGGGGCGAGGCCGCCCCGGATCGGGCGCCGCCTGGGGATCATCGGGCGTGCGGGCAATCACCGGCTCGAGCTGCACGGCGCGTTCAGGAATATGAGTATTGCTGAACTTGGTGCGCAAAACCGCCAGTGTCCCCAGCCGGCTGGCCATGCGATCATAGAGCCGATCCAGATCCTGTGCCCCGTCCGGAGCGGCAAAGGCCCCGACCTGCACCGCATCGAGCGGGGACACGGAACCAGCAGCAAGCCGGATGGTATCAATGCCGAACCCCGCATCGTAATCACCGCCCAGCCGCTCGGAGCGGTGGGCAAACAAGCGCGCAATATGGGCGGGCTCGCGGGTGGCGCGGGCTGAGTTCACCGACAGGCACATGACCTTGTGGTCCACCCGGTATAGGAACAGATGGAAGCTTTGCGCGCCCAACCCTTCGCTTTCGAGCCGCAATCCGATCTGCACGGCCAGGTCATGGGCGCACATCAACACATCGTCCATCAAGCCGATGGGATCGGCAAAGCGCCGCTCGGCATAGCGCTCGGCCACGGGCAAGCGCGGCACCGGCCGCTCTTCGAGCATGCCAAAAGCCTGGTCGAGCCGAGTCAGTAGCGACAGCCCGAACCGCGCCTGCAGTGCCTTGCGCTCGCGCCCCCGCACTTGCCCCACCTGCTTGAGCCCCATGCCGTTCAATCCCGCGATCTGGAGCGGGCTGAGGCGCAGCGCCCCTATTGGCAACGGGGCAAGAATCGCCTCGGTATCGGCCGGGGCCACCACTTGGTTGGGAGCAAAATGCGCGACGGCCCAGGCAGCCCCCACCGTGGACGCCACGGCCCCCTGCACCCGATAGCCAATGCCGGCAAGGCGGCCGAGCAAGGCCCGCAGCATCGCTTCCTCCCCGCCAAACAGATGCGAAACCCCGGTGACATCGAGCACCAGATCGCCAAACAGGCCCTGGTCGGGGAGCACTGCCACCAGTGGGCTGGCATTGGAGTGCCAATCGGCAAAATCAGCAAAGGCGGCTTCCAGCAGCGGCCGGTCGATCTGGCGGGTGTGCAGCGAGGGCACGAGGGCACGCGCATCGGCCAGGTTCTGGCCGGGACTGAGGCCCGCGGCGACCGCTTCCCGATCCACTGCCGCCAGGCGCATGCCGCCCTTGATGCGCTCATAAAGCGCCAGGGGTGTACCCAGCCCCCGATCAGCCCGCTTGAGGTAATCGGTGGCCCAGTCGGGCAGATAGAGCATCAGGAAGCGGCGCGTCATGGGCATTCGCATCCCATCCAGCACCGGCTGTTTGTTGCGCTTGAAAGCCATTTTCCGTCCACTCCAGCATCCATTCGCCGCGATGGCTTTGCCCCACCGCGCCCTTTTCCAGCCGCGCGCTCCAGCGGCTTGCCCCCGGCGCGCGGGCATCAAATGGAGTGGGAGCGCTCAACACCGGGGCGACATGCCAGCGCAAATGGGCGGCACTGGATTCCCGCCAGCGCCCATAGCGCAGCAAAAACACCGATGCTCCTCCGCTCTGGGCCCGCATGCTAAGACGGCGGCTGGCAGTGAAATCCAGGATTTTGGGCTGGCCCGCCACCTCCGCCACCACGGCCGCCACGGCCCGGCAGCCCAGGGCCTCCTCGGCCGCCCACAGCAATTCCACCATATTGGCAGGACGGATCAGCACCAGCGCTGCGGCGTCGAGGCCAAACACCTGCAAGCCGCTGCCATAGGGCAGCCCCATCTCCTGGGCCTCGGCCAACATCTGCAGATACACCACTGCCTGCCGGGCGCCGCCCAGCAAGGAGCGGGCCTGCCCCAGCGCAAACCCCAGAACCGCGCCGCTGTTGCGCCGCTCATCGGCAAAGATCTCATGGGACAAACCCGCTCCGGCCAGGGGAAAGCCGCCCGCCATTGCCTCCGTTTGGCCGAGCTCAGCCAGGGCCGGACGGCGCTCGATATCGGCAATGCGAGTTCGCAACGCCGCAAGGCGGTTTTGGCGGGCAAGGTCGCTCATAAGCTTCAGTTCTTGTTGGTTCAGAACAAAACCAGAACACTATACGAGGGGTTCCAGAGTCAAGGCGAGTCTTTTCAGGACTGGGGAAAGCCCGTCACACCCACCCCCTCGATAGCCTGGATCCGCACCGATGGAACGCTCCGGCGTTCAGCGCTTTTCTCTTGTCTGAGAACGCCGCATGCCAGCAGAGGTCCTTGCATGTTCGACGCCCTTACCCGCCTGTTCCAAAAGCCAGAAACGGCTGTGGATGAGCATGATCCGCAGTTGGCCGCCGCGGCCCTGCTGGTGCACCTGGCGGCCGTGGACGGGCAGATGAAGCCCGAAGAGCGCCGCGCCATCAAGGCGGCTCTGATGCGCCATTACCGGCTCGATGAACCGGCTGTGGATAAACTGGTCCGGCAAGGGGCGATGCGCGATGCCGAGGCGGTGGATTTCTACCGCTTCACCTCCGCCCTGTCATCGCTCGAGCTGGAGGACCGCATCGAGATCGTGCGCATGATGTGGCAGGTGGTGTTTGCCGATGGCAAGAATCACGAGCTTGAAGACAACATGGTCTGGCGCATTGCCGAGTTGATCGGCGTGCCCTCGCGCGAGCGCACCGTCTTGCGCAACCAGATTGGCAAGGCGAGCCCCGCCTGAGCTACCAGGCTTTGAATTCGCCCACGATTTCCACTTCGTCGAGGGCGCAATCGAAGTCACCGGCCTTGTCGGCGGCGGCGCGGGCCAGTTCGTTGGCATCGGGATTGGCCAGGGCATCCACATAGGCGATGTGGCAGGAATTGCCTTGGGCGATCTGGCTCACCACCAGGATCTCATTGCTGTCCACACCCGTTTCGGGGTTGGCGGTGTGGTAGCGCACGATGGTGGCGATGGGCAGCCATCGCCCTGAAACATTGGACAAGCGCCATTCCAGCTTGGGGCCGAGCCGGTTGAAGGGCGGCAGGGTCTGGGTGCCGTTCTGGTTGTTGTCGCCAAAGCCGTAAGCCAGCGAAAAGCGCAGATCGCCTTCCAACACCTTGAGCGGAAAGCCCTTATAGCCCGGGCAGGCCCAGCTGACGCCGAAATCGTCGGCATCGAGCACGAGGCACTCGTCGAGATTGAGATCGCTATAAGCGCTGAGCAGGCCCGCTTGCGCCAAGGCCGGAGCGCCCCACCCAGCAGGTGCACAAGCCACGACCAGGCCCAGTTTCCTAGCCATTCTGATCCCGATCAATCCGCATCCCTCCAATTAGCAGGCCCAGCCTAGGTGGGGGCGATGGCGGAAAGGTGACCGGGGCCGACCCTGGTGCGGCCAATGTGCCGGTGCTCAAATAAACCACCAACGGCAAGGAGGCTTGCTTTTGCCGCCGGTTCTGGGCAACAACTCCGCCACCTTTTCGCCACCCGGATGAACCAAGGCTGAACGCCCAATGAACATCGACGCCATTGCCATCGGCAAGAACCCGCCCGACGACCTCAACGTGATCATCGAAGTGCCCTTGGGCGGCGAGCCGATCAAATACGAAATCGACAAGGCTTCGGGCGCACTGTTCGTCGACCGGTTCCTTTACACCCCGATGCGTTATCCCGGCAATTACGGCTTCGTGCCCCATACGCTGTGCGGCGATGGCGATCCGCTCGACGTGATCGTGATGAACTCGCGTCCCCTGGTCCCCGGCGCCGTGGTGCGCTCGCGCCCGGTTGGGGTGCTGTTCATGGAAGACGATGGCGGGCAGGACGAGAAGATCATCGCCGTGCCGGTATCCAAGCTGACGCGCATGTATGACAACATCCTCGATATCGAGGATTTTCCCGAGATCCAGCTCGAGCGCGTC
>JAQGKH010000085.1 GCA_028290225.1 Devosia sp.
TTCTTTTCATCCTGCGCAGGCTGGCCGAGTCAGTCGGGCTGATCCTGGTGATCACGATCTTCACCTTTGCCCTTATCAGTTCCGCACCGGGGGGGCCGAGCATCTTGCTCGACCCCAACATGACCCCTGAAGACACTGAGCGCCTGCGGGTTCTCTATGGCTTTGACCGTCCCGTATATGAACAATATATCCGCTGGCTGGGCCAGGTGCTGCAAGGCAATCTGGGGTTCAGCTTCGGCGTTGGTCGGCCGGTGGCCGAGCTGATTGCCGGAGCGCTGCCGGCGACGCTGCTGCTGTCCGGCACCGCTTTGCTGCTGGCGGTAGTGATTGCCATCCCGCTCGGCATCGTGGCGGCAGTCAAGCGCAACAGCTGGATCGACCAGACCCTTACGACCGTGAGCTTCTTTGGTCTGTCAGTGCCTGTCTTCTGGTACGGGCTGCTGCTGATCATCCTGTTTGCCGTCGTGCTGCGTTGGCTGCCGGCCGGCGGCATGTTTACCCCCGGCAACGCCTCCTTGGCTGACCTGATCCTGCACCTGATCCTGCCGGTGCTGACGCTATCGAGTTCGATCATGGCCGAACTGATGCGCTATACGCGCTCGGCCATGCTGGGGGTGCTGCGCCAGGATTATGTGCGCACCGCGCGCGCCAAGGGCCTGTCCGAGACCATGGTCGTCACCAAGCACGCGTTTCGCACGGCGATGATTCCGGTCGTCACACTGCTGGGCATGCTCGTTCCCCGGCTCGTCGGCGGCGCTGCCGTGACCGAAAGCGTGTTCTCCTGGCCCGGCATGGGGCGCCTGGCCGTTTCGGCGGCCTTCAACCAGGACTATCCGACGATCATGGCCATTACGCTGGTGATCTCGGTGGTCGTGGTGATTTCCAACCTGGTTGTCGACCTTCTCTACGCAAAGTTGGATCCTCGTGTCAGCTTCAGTTGAATTCTCAAAACCGGCCAAGGGTCGGCGCTCGATTTCGCCCATGGCGCGCGCCTGGCGCAGCTTCTGGCGCCGCCCGGCCACACTGGTCTCGGTGGTGATCTTGGGGATCATGGTGTTCGCCGCGATCTTCGCTCCCTGGATCGCCCCCTATGACCCTACCCAGATCGACATGTTCAGCATGCTCGGTGCACCTTCCTCTGCGCACTGGTTTGGGACCGATGAGAATGGTCGCGATATCCTCTCGCGCATCATCTATGGCGGTCGCGTATCGCTTTCCGTCGGGCTCACCAGCGTTGCAGCGGCAGTGCTTATCGGCACGGTACTTGGCGCGCTGGCCGGGTTTCTGGGCGGCTGGGTGGATTCGGTGATCAGCCGGCTGATCGACGGCATGTTGTCGATCCCCATGTTCTTTTTCCTGCTGACCACGCTCGCCCTGTTCGGCTCGTCCCTCCCAGTGCTCATCCTGGTCATCGGCATCACCACCTGGATGCCGGTGGCACGCATCGTGCGCGGTGAAATCACCGCCAACCGCGAGTTGCAATATGTCGAGGCGGCGGCCGCCCTCGGCGTGCCCAGGATGGTCATCCTGTTCCGGCACGTCCTGCCCCAGTCCACCCCCTCGATCATTGTTGCGGCGACATTGGGCATTGCCGAGGCTGTCATGGTGGAATCGGCGCTGAGCTATCTGGGCTTTGGTGTGCGGCCCCCCACACCCACCTGGGGCAACATGCTGGCCGAAGCGCGCGGCTACATCTTCCAAACCCCAATGATGACGATCTACCCGGGCGCAATGATCTTTCTGTGTGTCCTAGCCTTCAACACCGTCGGCGACGCCATGCGGGACGCCACAGATCCAAGAAAATAAGAGGAGACCCCCATGCGCATCTGCTTTCTGGGCACCAATGAACGACTGAACTATCTGCGCGAACACGCGAGCGCTGGCGTCGAGCTGGACAACATGGCCGATTTCACCGGCACCAAAAGCCGGCCAGCCAGCATCGAGAGCCGGATGGAGGAAATCGAGCTGGCCCAATGGGTCATCGAGCGCTCGATTGAAGCCGAGCGGCGGGGTTTTGATGGCGTCATCACCGGGTGTTTTGCCGATCCTGGAGTCGATGCGGCGCGCGAACGCGTGCGGATCCCGATTGTTGCACCGGGCGAAACTGCGCTGCTCAGTGCCAGGATGCTGTCGCATTATTTCAGTGTGATCACGCCGCTACAGCAAACCGTCCCCATTGCCCGCGAGCAGGTCCGCAAGGTCGGCATCGAGCCATTCGTGGCCTCCATCCGCCCGTTTGGTGTAGCCGTTGAGCGCATTCGCGACCGCGACCCGGAAACTATCGACAAGCTGGTGGCCCTGGGACTCCAATGCGTCGGGCAGGATGGCGCTGAACTCATCGTCTTTGCCTGCGCCAGCATGTCCCTGCTCACCGATGTGGTGCAACCCAGGATCGGTGTACCGGTCATCAATTCGGTCAAGCTTTCCTTGCGTGCCGCCGAGATGCTGATCGGCGCCGGCCTGACCCATAGCGCTATGACTTTCCCGACCCCGATCAAGCTTGAGCACGAGGTAGCCGCATGACCATCCGCTCAGTCGACGTCCGGGTCGTCAAGCTCGACAACCAGACTCTCGCGACCTCCTATGGCGCCAATGTCACGCAGCGGGAGCACGTCTTTGTTTCCATTACGAACGAGGACGGCACGACCGGCTATGGCGAAGGCTCGCCCCTGCCCCATTTCAGCGGCGAGCGAGCACGCGAGATGCGCGTCGTGATCGAGGAGGTCCTGGGGCCCGTTCTCGTCGGGCTCGACCCGTTCGACACCGAACAGGCGCAGCAGGCACTCGATCACGGTTTCCCGCATCATTCCGCCAGCAAGGCGGCCCTGATCAGCGCCCTGTTCGACCTGCAGGGCAAGCTTGCCGGCCTGCCGGTGCATGCCCTTCTCGCGGGCAAGCTCAAGGACAGCGTCCAGGTGGGGGGCGCCGTAGGAATTACAGACGACGCAGCAGTGCTGGCCCGCGTCGATGAGCTCTGGCAGCGTGGTATTCGCACCGTCAAGTTCAAGATCGGTGCAGATGTGAACCGCGACATCGCCGTGATCCGTTTGTTGCGCGAGCGGCTGCCGCCGGAGCTGGAAATTCGTGCCGACGCCAATGCCGGATTTTCCTTCTCCCAGGCCCAGCGCTTCATTGGCGCCGTCGGCGACTGCCGGCTGCAATATCTGGAGCAACCCCTTGCACCTCACGACTGGAAGGGTTTGCGCCGCCTGCGGGGAGAAGGAACACCCATCGCTGTCGATGAAAGCCTGTTCGGGCTGCATGACGCGTTCGGACTGCTCGCGGAAGATGCCGCCGACGTTTTCATCATCAAGCTCATCAAGGTGGGTGGCTTGCACCAGGCCCGCAAGATCGTTGGGCTGGCTGAAGCGGCGGGGATCTCCTGCGTGGTGGTCAGCCCCTATGAAACATCGCTTGGCGTCGCCGCCAACTTGCATCTGGCGGCAGGATCGACTGCTTTCAGCCTCGCAGCGGAGCTGGGCGTCGGCGTATCA
>JAQGKH010000116.1 GCA_028290225.1 Devosia sp.
GAGCGTACCTCCCAGGCAATGGCCGCCGCGCTCGGCAACAAGGGCAAGATCGGGTATATCTTCCACGACGCCGATTTCCACGTCACCAATCTGCGTGACTCCGCCTTCAAGTGGATGATCGAGAACACTTATCCCGACATCGAAATCGTGGCCGAAGCCGGCATGGCCGACCCAGCGCGCATCGAGGATATCGCCAACGCCATGTTGGCGCAGAACCCCGACATCACGGGCCTCTACGTGCCATGGGCGGAACCCGCGGTCGGGGTGCTTTCGGTTCTGCGCCAGTTGGATCGAACGGACGTCAAGATTGTCACGATTGACCTCAATGAGCCGGCCGGACTCGATATGGTTCAGGGCGGCAGCATCGCAGCTCTGGTGGCCGATGAGGCCTATAGCATCGGCACCTATGCGGCACGTGCCGCTGCGGCCAGCCTGCTCGACCGTGAGGTGGATCCATTCCTGGTGGTCGGGGCACTCGTTGTGACTGCCGACAATGTCGCCGAGGGCTGGCAGCAGTCGCTGCGGAGCGATCCGCCGGCATCACTGCAGCACAAGCATTAATCCAGCAAATCAGCCGGGCGGCACTATCCGCCCGGTTCCCCAAGGGTCAGGGAGCACACCATGTCCAGCGTCACCGCCTCCGTCAGCCCGGTTCGCCGTTTGTTATCGCGCCTCAACCTGCAGCAATACGTCGTTTATTTCGGCTTCATAGCCATCTTCTTGTTCTTTGCGGTGGTCCTGCGCGACAGTGGTTTCCTGACGCAGCGCAACCTCGTGAACATCATCCTGCAGACGGCCCCGGCCACCATCATGGCCATTGGCCTGGTGTTCGTGCTTTCGGCCGGCGAGATCGATCTCTCCTTCGGCTCAACAGTTGCGGTTTCGGCGCTCTGCGCTGCCATGGCCATGGCCGCCTATCCGGGTGCAGCGCTGCCCTTGGGCGTCGCTGCCGGTATTGGCTCGGGCTTGCTGATCGGCGCAATCAACGGAGCGCTCGTGGCCTGGTTGCGGCTGCCGTCCTTTCTGGTGACGCTCGCAACCATGGGGCTGTTCGCAGGCGTTGCCCGTTCGCTGACCCAATTGCGCTCGATCCCTGTCACTGACCCGCTGTTTACCGGCATCTTCGGTTCAGGCTCGATCCTCGGAGTGCCGTCACTGGTGATCTGGTGCATAATCGGCATCGCTGTCGGACACTTGGTCTACAGGCAGACTCGTTTCGGCGCCCATGTTCTTGCCACTGGCGACAATTCGCGCGCCGCCCAGGTCAGCGGCATCGAGGTCCCCCGCATCCGCCTGTGGATCTTCATGATCAGTGGCGGGCTGGCGGGCCTTGCGGGCCTACTTTACGCCGGCCGCCTGCAGGCCGCCAAATACACGCTGGGCGAAACCGACCTCATGACGGTTATTGCAGCGGTGATCGTTGGCGGCACGCTGCTGAACGGCGGCAAGGGTTCGATCATCGGCGCTTTAGTCGGCTCGCTGCTCATGGGCATGCTCAACAATGGCCTGATCCTCATGGGGCTTTCCGTATCCGACCAGATGATCGTGCGCGGCCTCATCATCCTTGCGGCCGTAGCCGTATCACTGCGCGAAAAAACGCGCTGAGGGAGAAGAACTCATGTTTCTCGACGTGTTGCGTCGCCGCAATCCCAAGTTCGTCGAAGCGGCGATGTCCCTGCACCAGACCGGCCAGATACCCGCAAATTCCTATGTACTGGATCTGGATACGGTCGAAGCCAATGCTCGGGTGCTCAAGGCGGAAGCTGCGCGGAACGAGCTCAAGATTTTTGCCATGACCAAGCAGGTCGGCCGGTCATCGAGCTTTTGCCGGGCCGTGCAGCGCGGCGGCATCGAAAAATCGGTGGCCGTCGATATGGCCTGCGCCCGCGCTACGCACCGCGCCGGTATGCCCGTGGCGCATCTAGGCCACCTCTCGCAGGTGCCGCGCTTCGAGGCTGACGCGGCGGCCAGGCGCTTCCGTCCCGATTATTGGACCGTGTTCAATCATGAAAAGGGCCGCGAAGCGGGTGCTGCGGCCTTGAAGGCCGGGTATCGGCAGAATCTGCTCGCCCGCATCAAGGCGGAAGGAGACGTGTTCTACCGTGGCCATGAAGGCGGGTTCGAAGCCTCCGAGATTGTCGCTGTCGCAGATGCGCTCGACCGGCTTGAGGGTGGGCGGTTTGCCGGCATCACGACCTTCCCCGCGTTGCTATTTGACCATGAGACCCGCAAGGTAAAGCCCACGCCGAACCTGGCGACATTGGCTCGTGCCGCCGACGCACTGCGCAAGGCAAACCGCGGCGATATCGAGATAAATGCGCCGGGTACGACGTCTTCCGTGCTGCTCGCCGGGCTGAAGGAAGCCGGGGCCACCCAATGTGAGCCCGGCAATGGTCTGCACGGAACCACGGCGCTGCACGTCGTCGAGGATCTGCCAGAGTTGCCGGCGATGCTCTATCTTACCGAAGTATCCCATCTCTCCGGTGGCAAGGCATATTGTTTCGGCGGTGGCTTCTACATCGACCCGATCTTCCCGGATTATCCGGTCCGGGCGCTGGTATCACCCGAGCCAACCGCCGCAGCCGATGCCCTGCTGGAGGTGGAGATCCCGCCGCCATCGGCCATCGATTACTACGCCATGATCGATGCCCAGGGAACTCGCGCGCCGCAACCCGGCGACACCGCTGTATTCGGTTTCCGCGGACAGGCTTTCGTGACGCGTGCCTATGTAGTTGGCGTGTCCGGTATCAGTCAGGGCAAGCCGGTAGTCGAGAGCATTGAGAACGGCTTCGGTGAAGCCGAAAGCTGGCCTGTTTAGGAGACGCGTGATGTTGCAAGAGGCTGCGTCCCCAGTGTTGGAACTGACCGATATTCACAAGAGCTTTGGCGGCGTGGTGGCCATCGAGAACGTGACACTCAACGTGCGACCGGGCGAGATCGTGGCGCTGGTCGGCGACAATGGCGCTGGCAAGTCTACGCTGATCAAGATCATCTCGGGAGTCCATGCCCCCACCTCGGGAACCATACGGCTGGACGGCTCCCCGATCTCAATGTCGAGCTCGACCAAAGCGCGCGAGTTCGGCATAGAGGTGGTGTACCAGGATTTGGCGCTGGCGGACCAGCAGCCGGTTTACATGAACCTCTTTCTTGGCCGCGAGCTGACACGGGGCCCGCTACAACTTCTTGATCGCAAGGTGATGATCGCTGAAACGGAGCGGCTGGTGAAGGAGCTCGATGTGCGCATCCCCTCCGCCCATGCAACGATCCGCGATCTTTCGGGTGGACAGCGTCAGGGTATTGCCATTGCACGTGCCACTCACTGGGCGCGCAAACTGATCCTGCTGGACGAACCCACCGCGGCACTCGGGGTGGCCGAAACGGCGCGCGTGGAAGCGACGGTCGCGTCGCTCAAGTCTCGCAATATCGGTGTTCTGATCATCAGCCACAGCCTTGATCAGGTCTTCCGACTATCCGACCGCATCTGCGTGCTGCGACGCGGCAAGCAGATCGGCATTCGCACCACCGCTGACACCGACAAGAACGAGATCGTGTCGATGATCACCGGCGTTTAACGCCGGTGCCTCCCCAAACGTGGGCATGGTTGATCGAGCAGCCCAGGCGAGAAATTTGTTCTCGCCACGAAGCACGCGAGTATTGACCGTTCAGCGGCGGGCAGGGCAGGGGCAGGCCCTCCGGCTGCCTGTCCGCTATTGTCGATCCTTGATCAGCACGCCGTTATGAGCATCCATTAGGGTCGCGAGGTCCGCAGCGCGGTATTTTGCGGACGTTCTGGCTTATCCGACTGCATGGGACCAGCTCAGGGAATAGCCAAAGTGAATGGTTCCGCGAGGCATTGCCCGCGATCCGACCACGGTCTCGACGCTGTTCTGGTTGCTTCGCACTGCCGTTGGCTTTGACGCTCCCGAACATCGGACGCTCGTGGGAACTGCTCACCTCTCGGCGCCGCCTCTGCATCTCCTCGTAACGCTCAGACGCTGAGCAGAGTGATTTAACAATATAGCACCTGCGTGCACCCGCCGATGTGATCTGGCAATAGAGGAACTCCGTGAACGTAGAAGGCTTCTTCAGCTGTAATCTTCACCAGGATCCTCCCGAAATGAAATCAACCGTGAAGACCTCGGCAGTCGCGCTTGCTTGCGCGGCTATGCTCGGGGCACCCTCTGTATTAGCCCAAGATAATTCTACTGATCGGGCCTCCCAGCCTACCAGCGAAATGCAAGAAGTACTTGATACCTTGTCCGAACTTGGTGCGAAGCCCTTCAACACTCTTTCCGTGCCTGAAGCACGCAGCCAAGCGACTCCCGCCGATGCGGCACGGGCTGTGCAGTGGGAAAAGGGCATCCCATCAACCCCGGAGGGCAAGGTAGCGACGCGCGACATCGCCATCCCAACCGACAATGGCAATTTGCCGGCACGCGTCTATACCCCGGAGGGTGAGGGGCCCTTCCCGGTCATAGTGTACTATCACGGCGGGGGTTGGGTCGTTGCCGACATCAACGTGTATGATGCGACGCCGCGCGGACTGGTGGTTGGCACGAACGCCATCGTGGTTTCTGTTGACTATCGCCATGCGCCCGAAAGCAAGTTTCCCGCGCAGCAGGAGGACGCTTGGGCGGCCTACGCCTGGATCGTGGAGAACATCCATACGATGAACGGCGACGCCAGCCGCATTGCCGTTGCAGGCGAAAGCGCTGGCGGCAACCTTGCCGCGAACGTGGCCATCATGGCGCGCGACATGGAAACCACCATGCCGCTGCATCAACTGCTGGTTTACCCGATTGCCGGCAACGACATGAATACGCCTTCGTATCAGGAACATGCCGAAGCAATGCCCTTGGGCAAGGCCGACATGGAATGGTTTGTCGAGCATGTCTTTGCCTCCATGGACGAAACTGCAGATCCGCGCATCAACCTCGTAGGTCGCGACGATCTTGAAGACCTGCCACCGGCCACCATTATCAATGCCGAGATTGATCCGCTCCGGTCAGATGGGGAAATGCTGGCCGAACGCCTCAGGGCCGATGGCGTCGAGGTAACTCAGCAGACCTTCCCTGGCGTTACCCATGAGTTCTTTGGCATGGCCAAGGTGGTGCCAGTTGCCAAGCAAGCCATGGAACTCGCCATATCCGATCTCAATGAAGCATTCGCTGCGGCCGAGGAGAACTGAGCCATGATCCGCACTCTGATGACTGCCGCTGCCGGCCTGATGCTGCTTTCGAGCACTGCTTTTGCCCAGGAAGCACTGCCTGGTTCGGAAGCTGACGCCATGTTCGCCGTGGACACCCCGACCTTCACCAAGCTGGTGACCAGCTCAAATCAGTTTGAGATCCAATCGAGTGAATTGGCCGAGGACAAAGCGCAATCGGACGACGTAAAGGAATTCGCGACGCAGATGATTGCCGACCACACCAAGGCCGCTGAGGATTTCACCGCCGCACTGGCAGAGGGCGGTGCAGATGCGCCGGCTGAGCCGATGTTATCTCCCAAGCACCAGGCCATGATGGCGCTCTTGCAGAACGCGGACGGCGCAGAGTTCGAAGCCCTTTACGTCGACATGCAG
>JAQGKH010000130.1 GCA_028290225.1 Devosia sp.
GGGGTGCCGCCATAGGCAGGGCCGCCATCGTGGGTGGACACGACCGGCACCGCGTCGCGCCCGAGCCCCATCACGCTCCAGCTTGCCCCGGCCACCGCACGATCACCGCTTTCCACCCGGGGGCCCACGATGCAGTGGGCGGCGCGCAGATCGTTGCCGAACCAGGCGATCACCAGGGCCACATGTTCAAGGTTCGGGCAAAGCGCTGTCAGCTCGTCGATGGACAGCGTCCAGTTGCTCTGGGCCGCCGACAAATGGGCGTTCTCCGCCACCGTTGTACCCGGCCCCACGACCCGCACGCGCGGCACCGGGTCATAGCCGAACTCGGTGGCGCCGGGGATCACCGTTATGGCGCGGATATCGCGCTCCAGATCACCGACGGGCCGGCACAACTCCACCGACAATTGCGGAATGCGATTGCCGAACCGGCTGAGCGGCAGTTGCTCCACCACCAGGTAACAAAGCCCCCGATAGGCCGGCGCTCCACCCTCCCCTTGCGTGGCTTCGATCAATCCATCGGGCAGTTGGTCCTCGGTGCCGCGATAAAAGCGCAGCGTCAGCCCTTCGGTGTCGAGCAGTTGCCCATCGGCCCAGATGCGCCCCAGCCGCTGCACCTCGCCCTCGCAGAACGCCACGGCAAAGCTGGCGCCAACTTCCTCTGCCTCGGCCTGCCCCATGCCCTTGGCGCCGGCGCCTTCCCCGCTCAGCAGCTCCAGTTCGCGCGCCCAGATGATGTTGCCCGCCAGTCGGCTCCAGCCATAAAGGCGCGGCACCGCCCCGCCTTCGCTCGATCCTTGAAGGCGGATATCGGCACCACCGCTTGGTGGTTTTTCGCCAAACAGCAGGCCATCCACGGCGCTGCCGGCCAGCGCCCCCAGCGCCCGCCCGAGGGTCGCGCCGAACGGGCCCCCCACCAAACCGCCGGCAAACTGGCCAGCCAATGAAAGCGCCATTGTCGCCATGAGGGCTCCTTGAGCTCAAAAAATGTGGAAAGGTCAGGTCGGCGGATGATCGGGAAACACGAACCGCCCGCTGATGCGCCGCACCCAGGGTTCGGTGAGATTGGCTTGCACCACGCCCAGCCGTTCCTGCGCATGGATGAACCGGTTGGGACCAACCAGAATGCCGCAATGCTTGGCGGGCGCCACGCCGCTCAGGCTGAACAGCACCACCTGCCCGGCTTCCATCGGCTGGGGCGCCGGCAGCAGCCATTGCTCGGCCGCGTCGCGCAAAGCCCCGGCATAGGCGGGATCGCGCATGTCAGCGCGATAAGGCGGCATGGCGACCGGCTCGGGGCCGAGAAGTGTGCGCCACACGCCGCGCAACAGTCCCAGGCAATCGCATCCGGCGCCCATCGCCGAAGCCTGGTGCCGATACGGCGTGCCCAGCCACTGCCGCGCCGCCGCAACCACTAGATCGGGCGTCATCGCACCACCGCCCGCCCGTCCAGCGCATCCCCGGCCCGGGGGTGGCGCAGCACGAAATCGCCGCCGGGAATATGGGGAAAGCCACGAAAGTTGACCGTGTTGGCGAACTTGTCGCGGCAGGACGCAAAGCGCCGGTCGCAGCCCGCCCAAAGCTCAACCCCCTGCCCGTCTTCCACCCACTCGCCCAGCGGCGCGGCAAAGCCCAGCACATCCTCGCCGCCGATCCGCCCATGCGAAACCACGCGGTCGCGCAAGTCAGCCCGCCGCCCGGTGCTCCACCGTGCCGATCCCCAGGCGAACCAGCCTTCGGCAAATCCCTCCAGCCCGGCCACAACCAGGCGGTTGGCATCCTCCATCCGCACCACGCTCGCCGTGGCGTGGAAGGCTGGCGCGCCAAGATCGACTCGGCACCGGCCGTCCCCCAGCTCGGCATCGCACAGCGCCCCGTAGATGCGGCCCATCGAGCGGTTCAGCCCGGCTTGCGGCGAGCGCAGTTCGGCGCGGAATACCCCATCCTCGCGCACGATCTCGCCAATGGCGTCGCGCCGCAACAGCACCCGTTGCCCAAGGGCCTGCCAGTTGACCCGCCAGGTCTCGACCTCGGCGCCATCGAAACGCCCGAGCACGATGTCGTCTTCGGTGATCGCCTCGGCATGGAGCACACCCAGCACTTCGCTGGTTTCCACCTGCGCCCCGAGCCTGGCCGGCGCTTCGCCGCCATCCAGCCCATGGGCGGGCACGAACGCCGTTCCATCGAAGCTGAGCGGGCGGTCGTGATCGGTAAAACCCAGCACCAGCCCATCTTTGCGGGTGATGCGCCAGCAGGTGGCCAGCGTCGTTTCGCTCCCCGCCAGATGCGCCGCGAGGCCAGGCTCCAGCGTTCTCATGGCAAGATCTCCACCAGCGGAATGTCGGGCAGCTGGGCGGCATCAAAGCTCGTCAGCTCAACATCGAGCCGATCGGTGTCGAAGCGCACCGGCACGTCGAACAGGAACCCGGCCGTGACCGCGGCGCCCGGCCCCGGCGCCACGGCAAATTGCACCATCCCGGTGCCGCCGTCGCAACTCCAGGCGCCCGTTTGCTCGACGCCAGCAATGGCCACGACAACCGAACCCGCCACCGGCCGGGTGATCGGCCTCAAATAGGGGTCGAAATTGGCGCCATAGCGCTTGATCAGCTGGAACTGCGTACGCGCCCCGTCACCCGTGCCCAGCAGCTGGTCGAGCGCTCCCGGCGGATCGCCGCCCGAGGAATGATCCAGCCCATCCCGCCACAAAAACCCATGCAGCCGGCCGCGCCGCTCCTCGAAGAAATGCAGCACCGCCTGCATGTCGGCCCGCGACTTGACGCCATAACCGGCATTGAAGCGCCGCCGCGACTGCGCCCAGCGCCCATTGCGGGCTTCCCCCCCACCGGCCAGCTGAACCACATCGGTCTTGCGCTCCGGCCCACCCCGCGCCCCCAGCGCAATATCGAGCGGAAAACGAACGGGATGAAAGGCCATGAACGGCTCCTGGAATTACTGACAGACCCCCTCCCCAGCCCTCCCCTCAAGGGGGAGGGAGCGACGGAGCCTCAAGCTCGGTGATAGTGATGGTGACTCGATAACCCAGAGCATTCCCTCCCCCTTGAGGGGCTTTGGAGCGGCCCAAGGGGCCAAATCGCTCTGGTGGAGCGATTTGAGCGAGAAAGGCCAAGCGAGCTATGCTCGATTGGCTAGGGTGGGGGTGGTTCAATCAGGGAGTGGCGGCGTCAACTCCCCCGGCTGCCCCGCCGCACCGCCCGCAGCAGCATGGCGCTGATCTCGGCTTCGCTCTGCACGAAACTGCGCGCTTCGCTTGCCGTAACATTGAACGTCACCTGCACTGAACCACCGCC
>JAQGKH010000155.1 GCA_028290225.1 Devosia sp.
GGCGCCTGGAAGATTGCCTATGCGGATTTCGTGACGGCGATGATGGCGTTTTTCCTGCTGCTCTGGCTGATCAGAATGACGACGCCCGAGCAGAAGGAAGGCCTGGCGGATTATTTTGCGCCCCCCAATGTGTCGCCGAGCACCAGCGGGTCGGGTGGCGTGCTGGGCGGGACGGCCCTGGACTCGGTCGGTGCGAAGATGGCGGGCTCGGCCCTCGACGCCAAGCCCAAAGCGGCACCCGCCGCGACCCTGTCGCCGGGTTCGGAGCACAAGGGCACCGGGCAAAATGAAGGCGAGACCGGCACCAGCGACAGCACCAGCGGCGTTGCCGAACGGGACATGAAGTCGGTTCAGGCTTTTCACAGCGCCGCGGCGAGCATCCGGCAGGCCTGGCAAGCGCTGCCCGACGTGGCGCAGATCGCCGACAATCTGCTGGTGGAGGAAACCGAGCAGGGCCTCGATATCCAGATCATCGACCAGGAAGGGGCGCCGATGTTTCCCGAAGGCTCCAAATACCCCACCGAGCCTGCCCGCCAGGCGATCGCGGCACTGGGACCGATCCTGCAGAAGCTTTCCAACCAGATCACCATTTCAGGTCACACAGCGGCCGGGGGCACTTATGCCAATCCGCGCTACGGCTCCTGGGAGCTTTCCAGCGACCGGGCCAATGTGGTGCGGGGGCTGCTGGGTGAGTTCGGGCTGTCCGATGATCGGATCAGCGCCGTCAGCGGGCGATCCAGCGCGGATCCGTTTTTCCCCAATGATCCCTACCAGGCCGCCAATGAGCGCATCAAGATCGTCGTGCTGGACGGGGCCCCCCCGATGCCGGCAGAGATGGGCTTCTAGGGCAGCCCGTTGCCGAAGCGGCGCGATCCAATCCAGCGGCTGCGGGCGTTTGGGCTCCTGCACGAATACCAGACGTTAACCGCGAGTGAAAATAGCTGCCTTAGCAGCACTTGTGCCGACGCTTTTTAACCGAAAGGCGGTGTTGGCAGAACAAGATGCGTGAAACTGAGACGGTTCCTCCATGCAATACGC
This sequence comes from Devosia sp., assembly GCA_028290225.1. Taxonomy (GTDB): domain Bacteria; phylum Pseudomonadota; class Alphaproteobacteria; order Rhizobiales; family Devosiaceae; genus Devosia. The sequence continues at coordinate 1,039 of JAQGKH010000155.1, forward strand.
GCTTGCACAGCAGAGTTACTCCCCTGATCTCGTAGACCAGCAGCAAACGGGCATTGTGCTGCTCGACCATGCCGGCACGGTGTTGTTTGCCAATAGCGCGGCGGAAACGCTGCTGCTGGGCCAGGGGTGCCAAAATCATCCCCTGGCGGCAGCACTGGAGGGGGCGGAACGGCTGGGCCTGCTGCACCCCCATAGTTCGGGGCGTATTCTTGCGGCGGTTGCCGGGGACCGCGAACTGCAGTTTCGCCGGCGCGATGAACACACGCTGCGCCTCACCATGGGTCCCGGCCTGGGCGGGACGCGCCTGCTCGAGATCGCCGATGTCTCCAAGGTCGTGGAAACGATCCTGAGCCAAAGCCTTGATCCGCTCACGGGCCTGGCCAACCGGGTGGGCCTGTTGGCGCAACTGGCAATGGACTACGCGCCTGGGCAGGAGCCCACGGGCGCCTTGCTTTACATCGACATCGACCGGTTCAAAGGCGTCAACGACACGCTGGGGCATCCGGTTGGCGACCGATTGCTCAAGCTCGTGGCCGAGCGCATGGCCAATGTCATTTCCGCGGACGACATGCTGGTGCGCCTGGGCGGGGATGAGTTTGCCATTCTGCTCAAGGCAAGTGCCATCGTGCCTGCCGCGGAAGCGCTGGCCAGGCGGTTGGTGGACTTGCTGGGCCGGCCATATCTGGTTGCCGGCCACATGATTCACATCGGGGCCAGTGTCGGCATTGCCCTGGCGTCGGGGGACGGGCAAACGCCCGAGGATCTGATCCGCAGCGCCGATCTGGCGCTGTTCAACGCCAAGAGCGAGGGCCGGGGAACGTTCCGGTTCTTCAATCCCAGCATGGCTGACGCGCTGCAGCAGCGACGGGCGCTGGAGATCGATATGCGGCGGGCACTGGCGTTGAAGGAATTCTCGCTGGTGTATCAGGCCCAGTATGCAGCCGATCGCAGTCGCCTTGTAGGATTTGAAGCGCTGTTGCGCTGGAACCACGAAACCCGGGGGGCGGTATCGCCGGCAGAATTCATTCCCCTAGCCGAAGAGATCGGGTTGATGACCACGCTGGGCGAGTGGGTGTTGCGCACCGCCTGCATGGAAGCGGCGAAGTGGCCCAAAGGCATGTCCGTTGCGGTCAATATTTCTCCCGTGCAGTTCCGCAGCACGGCGCTTGTCGCGGTGGTCGCCTCAGCGCTGGCTGCCTCCGGGCTGCCTCCCGAGCAGCTGGAGCTGGAGATCACCGAAGGGGCGCTGCTCAATAACACCGCCCAGGTGATGGACATCTTCACCCAGCTCAAGGCGCTGGGCGTGCGCTTTGCCATGGACGACTTCGGCACAGGCTATTCGTCACTGAGCTATCTGCAGAAATTCCCGTTCGACAAGATCAAGATCGACCAGAGCTTTGTACGCACCATGCCCGACAGCCATGACAGTGCAGCCATTGTGCGCGCCATTTCCGCCTTGGGAACGAGCCTGGGGATGACCACCGTGGCTGAAGGGGTGGAGACCGAAGATCAACTGATGCGGGTGGCGCGCGACGGCTGCATGCATGTTCAGGGTTATTTGACCGGCCGCCCGGTTACTGCCGATCTCGCCACGCAACTCGCCCTGGCAACAATTGGAGAAGAAAATGACTGACTACCGCCTGGTTTATTACAGCGCCAATCGCCTCAACGGCACGGCCGAGCAGAAGGAAGCCGACATCGACACCATCCTGGCGCGTAGCCGCCGCAACAATGACTCGGTCGGGGTTACGGGCGCGCTGACCTTCAGCGACGGGTATTTTGCGCAGGTTCTGGAAGGTCCGCAGGGGGCGGTCGAGGTCACCTTCGAACGCATCCAGCAGGATGGCCGGCACAGCGATGTGCATTTGCTCGAATTCGTGCCCATCGCCGACCGAACCTTCTCGAACTGGTCGATGGCCTATGTCGGCAAGGCCGTGGAAGGCTCAAAGCTGGCGGGGCTCGGCGCCACCACCGGTTTTGATCCCGCCAAGATCAGTGGCCAGCAATTGTTCGAAAGGCTGCGCGACCTGCTGCTGGCTGAACAGGCTGTCGCCTGAGGCGGGGCTACTCCTCCGGCTCGGTGGTGAACAGCAGCGGATAGCCTTTGCTGCGGGCCGCTTCGGTGGCCCGGTTGGCCTTTTCCTCCGCGACCTCGCGGGTGAATACGGCAACAAGGCACGAACCCTTGGTGTGGGCAGTCAGCATGATGCCAAGGGCCTGGGCCTCGGGCACCCGGAACTCGGCCTTGAGCAAGCGCACGACGAACTCGCGCGGGGTGAAATCGTCATTGACGAGAATGACCTTGTGCAGGGGAGGGCGTGCGGTTTTCTGACGCGTTTCGAGGCGGGGCTTTGAATCGGTGTTGGTGCCGGCCATGGGGAGCCTCCTGGGATTGTCGTGGCTGTGACGGCGAGCTCACAATAGCACGGATCCGGGCCGACCTGCAGGCAGGCTCTGTGGATACGCGCAGCACTTTGCAGAGGATGAGGACCACCGTCGGCTTGCAAAAGTCGGCCTCCGCCCCCATATAAAAAGGGTATGTTTTCGGCCTTCTTGGCTACCTGATCCTCCCGGTTGTGCCGGTTGCTTGGCGATCCCCGAAGCTTGCGACCGTTCAACGCCTCGGCCTGCTTGGCAGCCGTGGCTGCCCTCTCCAATTCCAGGCAGGTATCATGGCCAGTTTCGACTACAACGCCGCCGCCGAACTTTACCCCAGCAAGAGCTTTTATAAATCGCGGCAGGTGCGCTATCAGCGCTTTGCCTCGGCGGCGGAAGCACTTCGCTATGCCATCGAGGAAATGCCCGCCGAACTCCTGCGGGGATCGCTGCTTGAGGTGGACGAGCAACGCTTTGAAGGCAGCGACATCCGTGACCTTTATTATGCCGAGGATTATCCGCTCGCGCGCAGCCAGGGGTAGGGGCTCCATAGCGTCGCGACGACAGCGTCGCTGGCGGTGGCGTTTGCCCGCGGTGTAGCGGGGCGGGGCAAGCGCAAGTCGAGGCACCGCGTGGCGCTGCGTTCGTCCGGTGCCGGGCGCCAAGCGCAGGCCGGTGCAGATCGGCCCGGCAAATGAAAAACCCCGCTCCGAAGAGCGGGGCCTGTAACAGGGGCGCCAGGCCCGCTTAGATGCTGGTCTTGCGCTGTCCAAGACCCAGGTCGCGGTCGTCTTCCACTTCCACTTCGGTCTTGCGAACGGTGTCGGTGATCGTTTCGTTACGGCTCGATTCCTCGCGGTTGAGCGAGATTTCCTCGGTAACGCGGGCGCGCTTGTCGATCACGGCTTCTTCGGCGTGCTCTTCGGCCTCGATGGTGCGATCCTGGAAGGCTGCATCAGCCGCGGTCAGTTCGCGATCCACCGGCCGGCGATTGATGGTGACGCGTTCCTCGTGCAGGTTCACGTCAGCGCTCACCGGTTCTTCACGAACATAGGAGCGAACGCGGACACGCCCGAGATTGACGTCGCGCTTGCCGACGCGCAGTTCTTCCTCGATCACCGGGATCACTTCCTCCGTGCCCAGATCAGATGCGGTGCGATCGCCAAAGCCAGTGCTCGAAGCCGAAGTTGTGGCACCGCCCAGGCCGCCAGCGGCATAGCTGCTGTCCGAGGTGCTCGTGCTGCCCAGGCCGCCCGCGGCATAGCCAGTGCTTCCCGAGGAGCCGGCAATATCGGTGGTGGTGGTGCCATAGCCGGCCGAGCCGACATCGCTGCCGAGGCTGTTGGTGGAGTCGGCAGCGCGACGGCCAGTGCCGGAATAGTCGGTGGTGTAGCCACCCCAGCCTTCCGAGCGCCAGCTATCCTCGCGCTGGTCGAGATCGATTGCCCCTTCATCATCCAGGATATCGAGGGCGATGTCGTGATTGGCAGAGTCAAGATTGCTGACAGTAACCAGATAGCCGCCGCGGCTCAGACCTTCGGCATAGGTATAGCGATCTTCGTCGGGCATGAAGAAATCGGCCAGCGAGGCAAAAAAGCCCCGATGGGTATCTTCGCGGTTGGAGACGGGCGTGTCGCTTTCGTTGCCGGGCAACAGGCGCACATTGTCGCGCATAATGCCGGCATCGATCAGCCGCTCCACCGCCCGATCCGCTTCGCTGCGGGAGTCAAAGAAGGCCGAAAGCGTGCGGTCGGCGCCGGTAGCAGAAATCTGGCTCATTTACTTTTCCTCTTCGAAGTTTGGTTCGTCAGTCTCGCTGCGTTCAATCACCGCCCGCTGCTTGCGAAGGGTGACGGGTAATTCGACGTGTTCACTCGAAACGGAACGGCGCAGATGCAGTTCTTCCTTGAGCACCAGACGTTTTTCGACCACGAGGATTTCCTCGACGATGGGCACAATGGTGACGTCCCCTTCGGTGCGGATCTCGGGCGCTTCGGTGATTTCGATGCCGCGAGGCACCCGGCTCACTTCAACATCCTGCCGGTCGAGCATGGCCGAAACCACTTCATCGACCAACTCGGTCTTGGTGCTGACGCGGACCTTGCCGGTAACCACGTCCTGCTTGCGAACAGTCGAGAACTCGTCGACGACCTGCAAAGTATCTTGAGCATTCGTCATTGTGGGTCCGCCGCTGTGTCGAGGCCAAAGGAACGGGCGGATTCCGGCATGGTTCCCAAATGTGATCGGTTTGGCCCCGAGGCAGTGTTAACCGCGTTTTCACCACGATGGAGCGATGCTGGCGTGTCAGTAGGAGTTCACTATGCGCCAGATCGAGGTGCTGGATGGAGTGCGGGTGCGGTTTCCCGGTCGTGGCAGCGAGTTCGACCTGGGCGTCGAGATCGGCGCGGTGACGGCGTTGATGGTTTTGGGCGAGCCTGTGATCGAGCGGCGTGTTTCGCCAGAATGCGTGGAGCAATTGCGGCCGCTGGCGGAGCGGTTCCGCTATCGCCTGGTTGCCAACCGGACGGGCGAAGAGGCAGAGATTGCCCTGTTCCACGCCTCTCGGCCTCCACGTCTGCAACTGGTGCAGCAGCACAAAAGCTGAGGGGCCAGGCTCCCATAACCGGTAATTCGTGGAGACGCGCCTGAACTCTTGGTGCCACAGCCCGTTGCAATGGGGATTTCGACCCTGCGCAACGGAGCCTTTCATGGCCAATGTCCCCAGCATCAAACTCAACGACGGCAATTCCATCCCCCAGCTTGGCTTCGGCGTCTGGCAGGTGCCCAATGATGAAGTGACCGACGCCGTCGCCGAGGCCATCCAGGCGGGGTACCGATCCATCGATACCGCACAAGGCTATGGAAACGAGGAGGGGGTCGGGCGCGCCATCCGGCAAAGCGGGCTCAAGCGGGAGGAACTGTTCATCACCTCCAAACTGCGGACCAAGGACCAGCCTTATGAGCAGGCGCTCAAGAGCTTCGAGGGCACGATGGAGCGGCTCGGGCTCGATTATCTGGACCTGTTCCTGATCCACTGGCCGGTGCCGGCGCAGGACAAGTATGGCGAGGCTTGGAAGGCCTTCGTCAAGCTGCAGCAGGACGGACGCATCAGGAGCATCGGGGTTTCCAACTTCCTGCCCGAGCATCTGGAGCGGATCATCGGGGAAACGGGCGTGACGCCGGCAGTCAACCAGATTGAATTGCATCCCGAGTTTCAGCAGCGCGATGTGCGGGAATTACACCGCGAGCACAATATTGCCATCGAGAGCTACAGCCCGCTTGGCAGCGGGGCGGCGCTCAAGAACCCCACTATTGGCGAGATTGCCCAGAAGCATGGCAAGAGCCCGGCGCAGGCCATTTTGCGCTGGCACATCCAGGAAGGCTTCATCGTCATTCCCAAATCCACCCATGCCGAGCGTATTCGCGCCAATATCAATGTGTTCGATTTCGAGCTGGATGCCGAAGACCTGGAGCGCATCGCGAGGCTTGACCGGCCAGACGGCAAGATCGGCAGCGATCCGGCCACCAACAACGCGATCTGGTAAGCCGCTAGGGGCGCTTGGGGCTGAGGAGCCTGGCCAGGCCCAGCACAAACAGCGCCAGGATAGCGGCGGCCAAGGCCAAAGGTGAGCCGGCGGCCAGCAGGGCGCCGGTACCCGCCCAGATGGTGGAGGCGAACGCTTCCGACAAAGTCCCGCTCGGGAAGCCCCTGGCGGCTCGATTGGGGCCAAGAGGGGCGTAGAACTCCCCGGCGCGGACCGGCCGGTCAAAGGACTTCGA
>JAQGKH010000163.1 GCA_028290225.1 Devosia sp.
ATTCCGTTTCCCAACAGACGTGTCGATGCGATTGTAAGTGCTGAACTGGTGCAGGACTGGTGTAAGAATTAACGAGCCTACGAAAACAGCAAACAACTACAATGGGTTGGGAAGGAACCCCACCCCCTTGATAAGGGGGAGGCCGACAGTTCAATCCTGTCCGGCAGCACCATTTCAACTCATTGATATCGTTGAGACTCCTGATCTTTCAGGAACATCATCCGTGTTGACGCTCCAATTAGCGTTACCACTATGGACGGTGTCTTGGCCTGAAAAGTCCCCGGTGTTCTGTTCCGGGCCGGATGATATTTTGCCGGTAGCACCGTCCCGCCCCGGCTTGGACCGTTCCTGGGCATGATCGAACTCAGAGAATCTTAGCGGCGGACAGACGCGTCGTGACGCAGAAACTGCCGTGGTTCGCCCCGCTATGCGGATGGCGTGTGCCCGGTGACCTTGCTCACTAGGCGGTAGATCGGGACCGTCATCAGCAGGACGAACACAATGCGGACCAAGTGGAAGCAAGTCACCGTCACTACGCCCAGCCCCAGCGACTTGGCGGTGATGCTCATTTCCGCAATCCCACCGGGCGCCAATGCCAGGACGAGGGTGGGAAAATCAATGGTCGTCCAGCTGTTCAGCAGCATGGCAAAGAGGCTCATGATGACGATCACCAGGAGAGTGCCGACAATGCTCGCGAGCACGAACCGGCCCGCCGACAGCAGCCTGTCGCGCTGGAACCTGGCCCCAAGACTTGCACCGATCAGGATTTGGCTGAGGGTAAAGGCCGTGCCGGGAACCGACACCTCAGCGAGGCCCGAATAGGCCACCACGATGCCCACCACCAGTCCGCCCAGCAGCCAGGCATTTGGAATATGGAGGCGGGCCAGAGCAAGCGAGGCCAGCACGGCGCCGGCTGCCATGAGAGTCAGGGCGAGCGGAGCAAAAGGCGCCGGGGCGGCGTCGACAATCTCGGTGCCCTGCCAGCCCATGAGAGTCAGCCCCAGGGGAACCAGGAACACCACCAGCAAGACCCGAAGAGTCTGCGCCAGCCCGACGAGAACGCTGTCGCCACCATACCGCTCGGCAAGCACCGACATTTCCGCAACCCCGCCCGGAGTGCTGGCAAAAAAAGCAGTGCTCCGGTCCACCTCGCCAAGCCGGGCAACCAGCACCATCATTGCTATGCCGCTGCCGACCGAAATCACCGCTGCAGCCAGGATCAGCCCGGAATAGGACACCATCTGGGCAACGGCCTCGGGAACGAAATTGAGCCCGATGGCAATGCCCGCAATGACCTGGCCGGTGCATCGGAGCGCGAGGTGAAGGGGCCTTCCACCCAGGATCAAGGTGGCGATTGCCGCGCCGAAAATGGCGCCGAGCAGGGCTCCGAGGGGAACTTCCAGATATTGCAGTACCAAGCCGCCAATGGAAGCAGCCAGCAATATCGCCACGCTGGAGAAACGCACCAGATTATGCTCCCGCCCAAACCTATGGAGGCGCTGCAGCGCAGTGCGCAGCACCGGCCTTGTTCAGTCCGCGCGCCCCTTACGCAGGATGATGTCGACGATCGCCTGGGAGGAGCGGCTACCTGACGCCGTGCCGCCTACGTCGCTGGTGCGGGTATCAGCTCTGGAGAGCACTTCGTTGACTGCAGCCTCCATCGCAGCTTCAGCCTGCAGAAGGTCGGAACGACCATGCCGAGCGCCGAGCCAACCGAGCAGCATGGCCCCGGAGCGCACCATGGAAATGGGATTGGCCTTGTCCTGCCCGACAATGTCGGGCGCCGAGCCGTGGGATGCGTTCGCCATGGCGTGGTTCTCTCCGGCATTGACGCCGCCACCCAGGCCCAGTCCGCCGGCCAGCGCCGAGCAAAGATTGGAAATCACGTCGCCGAAGAGGTTGGTCATCACCATGACGTCATAGCGTTCGGGGCGCTGGTAGAGATCGGCATTGAGCGCGTCGACGATCATCGAGTTGCAGGTCACGTCCGGATACTCGGCGGCGACCTTCATGCATTCGTCGTAGAACAGCCCATCGGTCATCTTGAAGATGTGCTTCTTGCTGACAATGGTGACGAGGTTGCGGCGCCGGCGCGCCCACTGGAACGCCGAATGGGCGATGCGGTTTGAGGCATGGGCCGTGATCTTGCGCACCGAGATAGCCACACCTTCAACCGGCATCATCTCGCCATAGCCCTGGAACATGTTGCGGTCGGGATAGAAGCCTTCCGAATTTTCCCGGACCACCAGGACGTCGAGCCCGGCCCGCGAATCGGGCACGCTGGCGTGGGACTTGGAGGGGCGCAGATTGGCGTAGAGGTCGAGTTCGTGGCGGAACTTGCCCGGCACATTGATGCCACCTTCGGCCAGCGCCGGATATCCGCCATTGTCGCAGGGCCCGAGCAGAATGCCGTCGGCGGCGATGGCTGCCTGATAGACGTCATCGCGCAGGGTAGTGCCGTGCAGGCGCAGGCTTTCGTGACCGACCTCGTGGGTTTCAAAGGTCAGCCCAAGCTGAAAGACATCATTCGCCGCGCTCATTGCCCGGACGGCCGCTTGGCTGATTTCGGGACCGATATGGTCGCCAGGAAGCACCGCGATGGTGAGTTTGGACGTCATGAGATACCTCTATGATGGGTAAAGTGGGGTCAGTGGACTGATTAGGCCTGGCGCGCGCTGCGAAAGCGCAGGGCCATTGGCACGACCAGGGCGACCAGCGCGGTGGCCATCAGCGTCACGGCAATCGGGTGGGTCATCGGGTTGTAAAACACCGACAGGTCACCCTGGCTGATGGCGAGGGCCCGGCGCAGGTGCTGTTCGGCCATCGGGCCAAGAATAAGCCCGACAATGCAGGGGGCGACGGGCACATTGAGAAGCCGCATGCCGAAGCCGGCCAGCCCGATGACCCAGAGCAGGGCCAGATCGAACACGCTGTTGTTCACGCTGTAAACGCCAAGCGTCGCGAAAATCAGGATGCCGGCATAAAGCCAAGGCCGCGGAATGAGCAGCAGCTTCACCCAGACCCCCGCCAATGGCAGGTTGATCAGCAGCAGGAACAGATTGCCGATATACAGGCTGGCGATCAAACCCCACACCAGTTGCGGATTGGACGCGAACAACATCGGCCCCGGCTGCAGGCCATATTGCTGGAATGCCGCCAGCATGATGGCAGCGGTAGCCGAGGTCGGCAGGCCCAGTGCCAGCAGCGGCGCCAATACGCCTGCGGCAGAGGCATTGTTGGCAGCTTCAGGACCGGCAACCGCTTCAATAGCCCCGTGGCCGAACTCCTCGGGGTTTTTCGATAGCCGCTTTTCGACAGCATAGGACAGGAAGGTCGGGATCTCGCTGCCGCCGGCCGGCAGGGCACCGATCGGGAAACCGATGAAAGTGCCGCGCAGCCAAGGCCGCCAGGAGCGCTTCCAATCTTCACGCGACATCCAGATCGAGCCGCGGATCTTGTAGATCTCTTCCTTCTGGAAACGATATCGTGACGCCTGGAATAGGGTTTCACCAACTGCAAACAGGCCAACGGCGACAATCACCACGCCAACACCATCGAGCAGTTCGGGAAAATTCATGGTCAGTCGGGCTACACCGGTCTGGCGGTCGGTTCCGATCAGGCCAAGGGCAAGACCACTCAGGAGGCTAGCGAAGCCGAGAACGGCAGACTGACCGAGCACCGCCGTCACAGTGATGAAGGCCACGACCATCAGGGCAAAATATTCGGCCGGTCCAAACATCAACGAGAAACGCACCATCAGGGGTGCGACGAAGGTCAGCAGCAGGGTCGCTATGGTACCGGCAACGAAGGAGCCGATGGCGGCGGTCGCCAAGGCCTGGGCACCGCGGCCCTTGCGGGCCATGGCATGGCCATCGATGGCCGTGACGATGGAGCCGGACTCGCCGGGAGTATTGAGCAGGATCGAGGTGGTGGAGCCGCCATACATGGCGCCATAGTAAATGCCGCCGAACATGATGAAGGCCGCGGTTGGCTCAAGACCAGCCGTCACCGGCAGCAGCAGGGCAACCGTCAGAGCCGGACCAATGCCAGGCAGGACGCCGATTGCGGTGCCGACGAGCACGCCAATGGCGGCCCAGATCAGGTTGCCCGGAGCCAGCGCGACCAGGAAGCCATCCAGCAAAAATTGCAGGGTATCCATCTATCAAGCTTCTTGATTGTGCTGGCCAGCGGCGGGAGCGGCGAACTTAGTTGCTGAAATAATTGTCAATGATCCACCCTCCCGGAAGCGAGAGACCGAGCAGGTTGTTGAAGATGTAAAACGAGAGCACGCCAATGATCAGGCCAACGGAAACGTTGATCCCCTGGCGGCGCTCGCCAAATGCGGATGCGGTGACAGTGAAGGTGATTGCGCTGCAGATGACCCAGCCCGCCGTTTCGAGCAGGAAAAAGCTGGCCGTCAGGCCACCCAGAATAACCAGGACCGGCAGAAACTGCAGCTCGAGCCACTCGTTATCATCGATCTGGCCGCGCAGCGCCTTGAAGATGAGCGCAACGCCGTTGAGCGTCAGGGCGGCAGAAATCAGGAGCGGAAAGAAGGTCGGCCCCAGAACTGCTTGCTGCTGGATCGGCTCGTGCTGCAGCGTTTCGATGGTGATGGCGAGCGCCAGCAGAAGCAGCAACGCTCCCAACAATGCATGACCCATGCGCAGCCTACTGATCGCCTGCATCGCGTGACATCCTCATTGGTATCATTCAGGAGCCGCTAGCACGCCCCGATAGGGCGTGCGGCATGTCGCTCAGGCCAATGGTGCGGCCGGATGGAATGCAGTGCGAGCGCACCGCATTCGGAGTCGGTCAGAGCAGGCCGAGGTCCTTGAACAGCACTTCCACACGGGCCTGTTCGCTCTTGAGGAACTCTGCGAACTCCGCGGGTGGCATGTAGATATTCTGCCAGCCGCGCTGATCGAGGGCAGCCTGCCATTCAGGGGTAGTCACCATCTTGGCGACCGCAGCTTCAAGAGCAGCGCGCTCTTCGCCGCGCGGGTCCTTGTTGGACACAACTGCGCGCCAATTGACCAGTTGTACATCGTAGCCCTGCTCGATGAAGGTCGGGATATTGATGCCCTCGATCGGCTCGGGCGCGCCGATCGCCAGGGCCCGCAACTCGCCACTTTCGATCTGGGCTGCCAGTTCGCTGTAGCCGCCGGTGCCGACGGTCACGTGTCCGCCCATCACGCCCGACAGCATTTCGCCGCCAGAGGTCAACACGACATAGTTGATCTGCTTGGGGTCCATGCCGGCCGCCTTTGCCAGCAGGCCATACATCAGGTGATCCGAGCCACCCGGACCCGAGCCACCCCAGGAGACCGACCCCGGGTCGGCCTTGAACTGCGCGACCAGGTCGTCGAGGGTCTTGAACGGCGAGTCCGCCTTGACCACGATGGGCTGGTATTCCCCACTCAGCAGCGCAAGTGGATAGGTGTCATCGAGGGTAACTTGGGACTTGTTGGTCAGAACGGCGCCGACAAGCGAGAGGCCGACCATCAGAATGCTCGGATTGCGCTGGTTGCTGTTGACGTAGTTGGCGAGACCAATGGTGCCACCGGCGCCGGGTTGATTCTCGACCTGGATACGAGTTGCCAGCTCGTATTGCTGGAAAATCGCCTGGGTGATGCGCGCGTTCTGGTCATAACCGCCGCCAGCACCAGCCGGGGCAATAATTTCCAGCCGTTCAAGCTGAGCAAAGCCGGGGCTGACCGAGGCCGCGAGAGCGCCCGCCGTGAGCATGGCTACGAAAAATTTCTTCATTTCTTCCTCCGGTAAGATGAACTTCTGAGGGCCGCGGTCCTCCCCGCGCCCCTCAGCAGGGATTAAGCAAGGGCTGCCTGGCGGGACCTTTCTTCGGCAAGCTTTGCAGCCAGCATAAGGGCACTCACAAGCGCGCCGGGACGGGCGACACCTTGTCCGACGATATCGAAGGCTGTGCCATGAGATGGCGTCGTGAACACGGTTTTCAGCCCCGCCGTCACCGTGACGCCGCGATTGAAGCCCTTCAGCTTGGTCGCGATCTGGCCCTGGTCATGATACATGGCCACCACGCTGTCGAACTCGCCGGCGAAGGCGCGCACGTAAATTGTGTCAGCCGGAAATGGTCCGGAAGCGTTGATGCCGCTGGCTTTCACCTTGTCGACGGTCGGACGGATCAATTCGATCTCGTCGCGCCCAAATAGACCATTTTCGCCGGCATGGGGGTTCAGCGCCGCTACGGCGATGCGTGGGCTGGCAAAACCGGCGCGACGCAGCATGGTATCGACCAGGGTGATAGCGTCGGTGATGCTCTCTTCATTGATCTGGTCCAGAGCTTCACGCAGCGAGGAATGACCGGTTACGCGGCTCATCCATTGGTTATCCAGCACGTTCATTTCCGAGAAATAACTGGTGTGGCCCAGCAGGTGGGCAAACATCTTGTGCTCGTCGGCGAATTTCCAGCCGCCATCGAACATGGCGCGCTTGTTGAGCGGCGCGAAGGTGATGCCATCGACCTTGCCGGCCTTGGCCAACTCAATTGCAGCTGCCAGCGTGTCGCCGATCAGCTTGCCGCTGAGCGAGCTGGCAATGCCGGGCGGCAGTTGTGCGGGATCGGTATTACCAAGATCGATCAGCGGCACTGCCGCTGCGGACCAATCGGCATCTGCCAGACTGGCAATTTTCACATAGGGAAAGCTGACGCCTGCCTGCTTCATGCCCAGCTCGATGACGCGGACATCGCCAACCAGAACAATGCGGGCCGCCTTCTGTACCGCGCCATCCGCGAGCATCTTGGCCGTGATTTCGGGCCCAATGCCGGTGCAATCGCCAGCAACAAGAGCAATGATGGGGAGAGTAGTCGACACGCCTAGATCCTCCAGTAACCGGGGCCAGGAATGTCTCCCTTGCACCATCTTGCGGCCGTTCAACGCGCCGTCCCTGCTGGGTTTATAGACAGGCAGTCGAAGTCATGAGACACTGTTTTCCGTATAAGGTGATGCGGATTCAGCATGAATGTACAGGTCGGCTGGCTAAAGGACTTCATCGCGGTGATGGACTCGGGCGGGTTCTCCAAGGCGGCCGAACGTCGCCATGTCACGCAGCCAGCAATCAGCCGGCATATCTTGGCACTTGAAACCTGGATCGGCACAAAGCTGTTTGAGCGTAGCACGCACTCCGTTGCCGCCACTCCGGCCGGCCTCGCGTTCAAGCCGATTGCCGAAGACATCTTGCAGCGGATTGAAACCGGCCGCGAAGTGGCACTCGAAACGGCCTTCTCGACAAGTGAATCGGTGCAGTTTGCCAGCACGCATGCGCTGTCCCAAACCTTCTTTCCCAAATGGATCAAACGTGTCCAAAGCGAGGAAGATGGACTGGTGGTGCAGTTGTTTGCGGCCAATCTGGCCATCTGCGAGCGGATGCTGGTGGATGGCGAGGTGCAGTTCCTTCTGGCTTACAGCCACCGCGGAATGGCGGAGCGGACACTGACCAACCGCTTCCAGTCCCTTACCTTGGGCGAGGAACTGGTTGTGCCGGTCAGTGCCCCGATGGAGCCAGGAGGAACGCGGCCGCGCTTCCAACTTCCCGGATCGGCGGAGTCGCCCTTGGCCCACCTGACCTATCACCCGGGCTCGGGCCTCGGCCGGATCACGGGGCATCATCTTGCAACCTTGCCCGATCCCCCCGAGCTGACGCAGGCATTTGTCGGCCCGGCGACGCTTCTGGTCGAGATGGCGCGAGACGGACTTGGCATGACCTGGGCGCCAATGGTGCTCGTTGAGCAGGACCTAAAGGAGGGGCGGCTGGTCCGCGCCGGCGATTGCCGCTTCGACATTCCCATCGAAATAAAGCTGTTCCGGCCCAAAGCCAGACTGCGTTCCAGTGCGGAACGCTTCTGGGCACTAGCCAATCGCCAGTTCACGGCCGCCAAGCTCACGCATCCACCGTCTTGAGGGCAGTGTACGCCTCTCGTAACGCGCGCATTCCCAATTGGCGCCTCCAACGAGCTTAGAGTCTTGGGTTTGGTCTCAACCATATGCAGGCCTTGGTGCGTCGCCTACTCTGTTTTGGTGAACTGACCTGGCTGCAGCGGACGAGCAGCTCAACCTGTCACGGCCCTGCCCTACGACTGGGCGGACGGCAGCCAACAGGAAATGGAACCAGACCGGCCAGTGTCCAGAATGGGCGAAGCTGCTGTTGGGCCAGCCTTCGGCTGACGGCCCCTTTGCGCTGAGATGGGCGCCTGGATGCAAGACCCAATAAACCAAGCGCTACTGAAGCGCACTTTCAGCCGGGCCGGTAGTCTTGCGGATCACCAGGCTGGTATCGAGCACGTAGCGAACATCGCGGATGGCCTGGTTCTGGAGCATGTCCATCAGCAGGTTAAGGGCTGCCCTGCCGGCTTCGACCGAGCGATTGGATACCGTGGTCAGTGCGGGAAAGGTCGCCGCGCCCAACACGTCGTCGCACCCGACCACGGAGAAATCGTCGGGCACTGCGACGCCCTGCTCGGCCAGTTCAGCCAACATGCCCTGGGCTGTCAGGTCGTCAAAGGCGATAGCTGCCGTTGCCCCTGTGGCCAGGACGCTCGGGGTAACCTTGCGGCCAAATTCAAAGGCGGGGAATTCGTTGGATATCACGACCACTTCGAGCCCGAGCTTTCTGGCGGCCCGGCGCACGGCGCTGCGGCGCTGCTTGTTGGACCACGAGCCGTGCGGACCGCCGACATAAACCAGTTTCCGGTGCCCTAGCTCGGCAAGATGGGCCACGGCTTGCGCGACGCCGGTGGCGCTGTCGATCAACACGCGCGGAATGCCCGGCACGTCGCGATTGATCAGAACCAGGGGTGCCCGCCCTGCATGCTCGATGATCTGCGCATCGCTAAGGCGCGAGGACACCAGCACAAAGCCTTCCACCTGCCCGCCAAAGCGACCGATCAGCTTGTCTTCCTGTTTGGGATTTTCGTCGGAATTGCCCAGGAACACGCAATAATCGGAACGGTCCGCTTCGGCCTGGGCGGCCCGGATCAACGGGGGAAAGAAGGGGTTGGCTACATCGGGCACGATCAGGGCAATATTGCCGTGCCGGCCGGTGCTCAGCGCCCGCGCCGTGTGGTTGGGCACATAGCCAAGCTCCTCGGCGGCGGCAAAGATCTTGCGCACCGTTTCCTCGCTGAGCATTTCGGGGCGAGTGAATGCCCGCGAAACACTGGACTTGGTGACGCCAGCCGCAGCAGCGACCTGATTGATCGTGGGTCTGTTCTGGCGAGGCGGCATCGGCAAGGTCTCTGGCTGGCGCGCAGTGTCATGGCATGGCGCAGGCCGCCAAGGATAGTCAAAGCCGCTTGACATGCAACCGGTTGCATTAAATAGTTCGGGCAAAACCGGGTGCTCGCATGGACCGCACGCCCGGAGCCGGAGGCCTTCCCTTGTCGATTGCTGCTTTTTCCCACTCCGCCACGACCCGCCAGGCCGGCCTGATGAGGGTTCGCAGTTTTGCCAGCAGAACGGCGATGGGCGATGCAGCAGCCCAGGATATTGCCGCGGCCTTGCGCACCGCTCTCGCCGAACAGGCGCAGGTGCGCATGATCTTTGCAGCGGCGCCCAGCCAGTCGCAGATGCTGGCGGCGCTATGCGCCGCCCAAGGCATCGACTGGACGCGGGTCATTGCCTTTCATATGGACGAGTATATCGGGCTGGCTCCCGACGCCCCGGAGCGCTTTGCCCATTGGCTCGACACCAATTTGTTTGCGCGCCTGCGCTTTGCCCAGGTGCACCGCATTGTCCCCGGCCATGAACCCGAGGCGATTGCCCAAGCTTATGCCCATCTGCTGGCCGAAGCGCCGATCGACTTCGTCTGCCTCGGCATTGGCATGAATGGCCATATCGCCTTCAATGACCCGCCGGTGGCCGATTTCGCCGATCCGCTCGACGTTAAGGTCGTCACGCTCGACGAGCAATGCCGACAGCAAC
>JAQGKH010000217.1 GCA_028290225.1 Devosia sp.
GGCGCTCGTCGCGCTCGGCCATCTTGGCGGCGATGAATTCGGGGCCGGTGCGGGGCATGATCTCGGTTTCGAACCGCTGCACCAGATTGTCGAACAAGGCGCGGTCGCCGGTGAGAAAGCGCGCTTCGAGCGTGGCGGTGCGCACGGTCATGTCGGCGCGGGCCATGCGGATGCATTCATCCACGGAGCGGACGGCGTGCCCGACCTTCTGGCCAAGGTCCCAGAGCATATAAAGGATATATTCGGTGACCTGCTCGCCCCAGGGCGTTTGCCGATAAGGCAGGATGAACAGCAGGTCGATATCGGAGCCCGGCGCGAGGGTGCCGCGGCCATAACCGCCGACCGCTGACAAGGCGATGGCTTCCGCACCCGAGGGATTGTCGACCGGGTACACGCGGCGCGTGGCAAACAGGTGCACCGCCGCGATGATCTCGTCCTGGGCGGCGGACAGGTTCTGGGCGCAGCGCGTGCCCTTGCCGCTGGCCAACAATTCGGCTTCGGCGCTTTGGCGGGCTTCGGACAGGCAGCGCCTGACATGGGCGAGCACCGCCGCCCGCGCCGCCGTGCTTTTGGGTGGCTCAGCGCCGATCACGGCATCGAGTTCTTCCAGGATTGCCTGGGCGGTTCGGATCGCGAACTGCGGTTTTCGCGGCTTGGCGTCAGCTTCGGCGAGCGGCATCGCGGGTTTTCTTCAACTCGTAGATCAGCTCGAGCGCCTCTTTGGGCGTAATTTCATCGGGGCGGATAGCGTCGAGCTTCTCGTCAACTGGATTGGCGACGGCGGGCGCCGGCGCGGGCTGATGGGCAAACAGCGGGAGATCGTCTAGCACGCTCGCGACGCGGCCGGAAGAGGCCGTGCCCGCGGCACGCTGTTCCAGAATGGTCAAAACCTGGCGAGCGCGGCGCAGCACCGGCTCGGGCAGGCCCGCGAGACGGGCGACCTGAATGCCATAGGAGCGATCGGCGGCCCCCTGCCCCACTTCATGCAGGAACACCACTTCGCCCTCCCATTCGCGCACCTTCATGGTGTGGTTGGACACGCGCGACAAGGTCTTGGCAAGGCTCGTCAGCTCATGGAAATGGGTGGCGAACAGGGCGCGGCAGCCGGTGGTTTCGTGCAGCGCTTCCACCGCCGCCCAGGCTATGGAGAGGCCGTCGAAGGTGGCGGTGCCGCGCCCGATCTCGTCGAGCACGACGAGCGAGCGGCGGGTGGCCCGATTGAGAATGGCTGATGTTTCCACCATTTCCACCATGAAGGTGGAGCGGCCATGGGCGATGTCATCGGAAGCGCCGACGCGCGAGAACAGGCGGTCGACCACGCCGATATGAGCCGCGTCGGCGGGCACGAAGCTGCCCATCTGCGCCAGAATGGCAAGCAGGGCGTTCTGGCGCAGGAAGGTGGACTTGCCGCCCATATTGGGGCCGGTGACCAGCCAGAGATGACCGCCGCCCAAGGCGTCATCGCCCGAAAGATCGGCGTCGTTGGCAACGAAAGTCTTGCCGTCGGCGCGCACCATTTCCTCGACCACGGGATGGCGGCCGGCAGTGATGGCAAAGGCCAGGGAATTGTCGATCTCGGGGCGGACATAATTGCGGGTGGCGGCGAGATGGGCCAGAGCGGCGGCCACGTCGAGCTCGGCCAAGGCGTCGGCCAGCATCCGCAGCATGGTGGTATGATCGAGCACGGTCTGGCGCAGGCGCGCGAAAATGGCGGCTTCCAGTTCAAGCGCCGCATCGCCGGCGCGGGCGATCCGCCCTTCCAGCTCCGCCAGTTCGGCAGTGGTGAACCGCATGGCGTTGACCATGGTCTGACGGTGAATGAAGGTTTGGCGCAGCGGCTCTTCGAGGAGCTTGCCCCCCTGCCCGGCGGGAACCTCGACAAAAAAGCCCAGCATGCCGTTGTGGCGGATCTTGAGGGTGCGAATATCGGTTTGGGCGACCAGATCGGCCTGCAGGGCGGCCACCACGGCGCGGGTTTCGCGCCCGAGCAGCCGTTCGGCATCGAGCCTTGGTTCATAGCCCTCGCGCACAAAGCCGCCATCGCGGGCCAGCAGCGGCAGTTCGTCGGCAAGGGCCTGATCCAGGGCGCTAGCCAGGTGCCGGGGCGCGCCGGCCAGGGTGGCGTGCAGCCCCGCGATGATAGCCGAGCCCGTGACCGGCTCCATTTGAGCGCCTAGCGCAACCGCCGCGGTGATGGCGCGGCCGATGGCGGCAAGATCGCGCGGCCCGCCGCGCTCCAGCGCCAGCCGGGTGAGGGCCCGGGCCAGATCGGGAACGGCTTTGAGTTCGGTGCGCAGGCGGCCCGTGAGCGTAGGGTCCTGCGCCAATGCGCCCACGGCATCGAGCCGCTCATTGATGGCGCGCGCGTCGTTCAGCGGGGCGGCAAGACGGGCCGACAGCAGCCGGGAGCCGGGGGCGGTGACGGTAAGATCAATGGCGTGGCGGAGCGAGCCGCGGGTGTCGCCGCGCTGGGTCTGGTGCAGCTCGAGTGAGGCGCGGGTGGCGCCATCGATGGCCATGTGCTTGCCCGCCCGCTCGCTGGCGGGGGCGCGAAGGGGCACAGCGAGACCCTTCTGGGTCTGGCCGGCATAGCCAAGCAGCGCGCCGAGCGCGGCGCGGGCCGGGCGGGACAGGGCGGTGGGATCGAAGCCCTGGGCGGCCAGCGCCGTGCGGATGCGTGCGGTGCCCGCTTCGCTGTCAAAGAGCTCGGCATCGGCTTCAAAGACGATCTTGTCCCAATTGGGAGCCCAGAGATGCTGCTCGCGCAAGAGGAGGCGGGTCGCGGGGCTGACAAGGAGCTCGGCGGGGTCGATGCGGGCCAGCTCGTCGGCCAGGGCCGGGGCTTCGAGCTCGAGGGTGAAGGTGTCGCCGGTAGAAATATCGGCCCAGGCCAGGGCCCAATCGGTTTGCCCGTGGCGCACGGCGGCGAGCGCGGCGAGGAAATTGGAGCGCCGGGCCTCGAGGTGATCGTCTTCGGTGAGGGTGCCGGCGGTGATGAGGCGCACGACTTCGCGCCGCACCACGGACTTGGCGCCGCGCTTCTTGGCTTCGGCGGGGTCTTCCACCTGCTCGCAGATGGCGACGCGATGGCCCAGCTTGATCAGCTTGTTGAGATAATCGTTGGCGGCGTGGAT
>JAQGKH010000231.1 GCA_028290225.1 Devosia sp.
TCACCGCCGCCTGGCGCCAGCGATGCGGACGCCTGGGGCTCATGAGCGCCCGAAGTCCAGCAGCGCCACCACAAAGAACACGATCGCCATGCCAACAATGATGGCGGGCCCATAAGCCGGCGTGAACTGGTTGAAGCCGATCAGCACGCCACGCAGGCTATCCACCGCATAAGTGATCGGGTTGATCTGAATAAGGAACACCAGCCATTCGGGATAGCTGGCCGTGGTTTGGGTGCGGCTCAGGGCCGGATCCAGAGGAAACACCGAGGATGAAGTAAAATAGAGAGGTAATATCAAGGTGTTGGAGAAAACTCCGAATCCTTCGAAGCTACGCACCCGGGCCGCCAGGATAACCCCGAAGCAGGTCAGGCCGAAGGACAGCAGGAACATGAAGCCCAGCGCCGTGAGCACCTGCTGGGGCGTCATGGTCACATCGGCAAAGCGCGCCAGGATCAGCACCACGGCGCCATGCAAGGTGGCGACAGTGCTGCCGCCCAGAACCTTGCCGAGCAGAACCAGCGGCTTGGGCATGGGTGAAACCAGCACCTCGCGCAAGAACCCGAACTCGCGATCCCAGATCACCGACACCGCGAACTGGATCGAGGTGTACATGATGTTGAGCACGATCACCGCGGGAAACAGGAACTGCAGATAGGTATAGGGGATGACATAGCGCACCTCCCCATAGACCTCGCCGCGGAAGTAGGGATTGAGCCCCACCCCCAGGATCAGCAGCCAGATCAATGGCCGACTCACCCCGCCGATCATCTGGCCGCGATCGCGCGTGGCGCGGGTGACTTCGCGCAGCCATACGCCATAAACACCGCGCAGCAGGGGCAAGATGGCGTTCATTCTGTTGCTCCTGCAGGGTTGTTGCGGCCATACCGGAACGCGCGATCCCCCACCATCATCGCCGCCCTGCCCGCCTGCCGGCAGCCTGTTCGGCGTCACGACGCCCGGCCGCCCGGTCCCGCAATTCGGTTCCGGTCAGGGACAGGAACACGCTTTCAAGGCTCGGCTGTTCAAGGCGCATTTCGCTGAGTTGGCTGCCGAAGCTGGCGAGGAACCGATCCACGAACCCTTCGTCCGTAGCCGGGACGGCAAGGCGATTATTGCCCAGATGCCGCGCCTCGGGAAAACGGGCGATGATCGCCTGACGGGTCGGCTCGTCTCGCGGAACCAGGTGGATCCAGCTCTTGCCATGGGCAAGCTTAAGCTCGGCAGGCGTGCCTTGGGTGAGGATGGCACCATTGTTGATGATGCAGACCTGATCGGCGGTCTCGACCTCTTCGATATAATGGGTAGTCGTCAGCACGGTCAGTTCGCGCTCGCGGCGCAACTGCTCGAGATATTGCCAGATACGTTCGCGCGTCTGGGCGTCGAGGCCGACCGTGGGTTCATCCAGAAACAGGATGGCCGGATTGTGCAGCAACGCGCGGGCGATTTCGAGCCGCCGCCGCATGCCGCCCGAAAAGCTGCGCACGATGGCGTCGCGCCAGTCCTGCAGTTCCACCAGCGCCAGCATCTCGTCGATCCGCTGGCGTCGCTCGCGGCCGGGCATGCCATAAACCAGCCCATGGAAGTTCAGGTTTTCATAAGCGCTCAGGCGATCGTCAAGGCTGGAGTCCTGGAACACCACCCCGATCCGCTTGCGGGCCGCCGTGGGGCTGCGCGCCACATCGATGCCATCGACCTCGGCGTTCCCGCTATCGGCCTTTTGCAAGGTACAAAGGATGCTGATCAGCGTGGTCTTGCCGGCACCGTTTGGCCCGAGCAGGGCAAAGCTGGAGCCGCGGGCAATGGACAAGCTGACATTCTCGAGCGCCGGCTTGCCCGCATAGGCGTGCGACAGATTGTCGACTCGGACGGAGGGCGGGGTCATGCCCACATTCCCCCGACGGGGCGGCGCAGAAGCGAAGCGGGAATGGCGAAACCCCCGGTTTGCCGGGGCTTGAGGGCTGCTCGGATCATGCCTGCTTTTGCTCCATCCGGGGGTGGAGAGCAAGCGCTGAACAGCTCGTTCAATGGCCCGAACTCTCTGGAAAAGTGGGTTGCAATTCCTATGTGAGGCAAGCATGACGCGGCCAGCGACGCATTCACCTTTATAAATGGCTGTTGTGCGGGAACATCATCAGTGTGCTCCCGGTTGTTGTTGTAGTTCCCTCAGGAGGCTAAAATTCGTACTCTCAAAACCCTCGGTCTCGCCTTTGTAGCGGCTTCCGCCTTTTCCTTCCCGGCTTTCGCGGTGGATTACCAGGTCCACATGCTCAACAAGGGCGCCGATGGCCAAACCATGGTGTTCGAGCCCGCCCTGACCCAGATTGCCGTTGGGGACACGGTTACCTTCGTGCCCACCGACAAGGGCCACAATGCTGAAACCATCGCTGACATGCTGCCCGAAGGTGGCACCACCTTCAAAGGCAAGATCAACGAGCAGATCACCGTGACCTTCGAAACCGAAGGCGTTTACGGGGTCAAGTGCGCCCCGCATTTCGGCATGGGCATGGTCGCTCTCGTGGTCGTTGGCGCACCCACCAACCTTGCCGATGCGCAGGGCGTGAAGGTGCCACCCAAGGCCAAGGCTCGCTTCGACGCGCTTTATCCGCAGATCACGCAGTAAGCCGGCTTGGCGCAACCCGTTTGGTTGCGCATCCCGCAACAGCAAAGCTGTTGCGCATTCCTGCAAAAGCAAAGCCTGCCGCGCCTTTCGGAGCGGCAGGCCTTTTAGTTGTCGCGAAGCATTGCCTTATTGGGGCTTGGCGTCGGCCGGCAGCATGTCGAGATGCTCGTTCAAGGCTGGCAGCGTTGCCGCGGCATATTCCTTGACCGGCCCCGTTTCCCCCGCTTCCGCAAAGGACGAAAACAAGGACACAGCGTCCTGGTGGGCCTGATATTGCATCTTCAGGTAATCCATGTCGAAATCGGCCGACGCCGCGAGCGTGTCCATCATCTGCTGATGCACGGCATCGAGCACGGTAGGCACGGCGATCTCCAGCCCCATGGCGGCAACCGCGTCGGTCAAGGCCTCGTTGGCCTTGGTGTGCTCGTCGATCATGTGCTGGGCGAATTCCTTGACGTCATCGCGTTCGGCCTTCTCCAGGGCCAGCTTGCTGGACTCGATCTCAAAAGTGCCCGAATAACCCGCCTGCTCAATGAACTGCGGCGTTTCCACCGGCGTGCGCGCGGAGGTGGTAGCAGAGGGATTGGCTGCGGGAGCCGCGGCGCCGGCCGGTGCCGCATCCTGAGCAAAGGCCGTGCCGCTCAACAAGACGAGGGCTGCAAGCGCAAGTGTGGTTCGCATGGGGTATCTCCTCTATGGTTGGTAAACAACGGCCTGCCAATTTCTTTGTTCCGGGTACTTGCCCATTCTGCTTGGACGAGGGCGCGTGGATGCCAAACAAGCGCGGGTAAAAGCGCGCAATTTACAGAGCAACGGGTGTTCGTCCGCTCCCGTTATCGTTAGCTTGGGCTAAATCTGTTCCGCCAATCGAGACGCCCCCATGAACGCCAGTGCCGTTTTCGCCCGTGTCGTTGCCGCTGTTGGCGCCATCGCCGTCGCCGTCCGCCATTCCGGCGATGGTCCTCGCTCCCCCGTTTACGGCACCACCCCCACCATTCCGGTGGCCAAGGCGCAGGGCACGATCCCGACCCTGAAGATGCCGACGGCCAAGGGCTGGGAGAACGGGCACACCCCCACGGCCGCCGCCGGGCTCAAGGTGACGGCGTTCGCCGCCAAGCTCGACCATCCCCGCAACATGCATGTCCTGCCCAATGGCGACGTGCTGGTGGCGGAGTCGATGGGCGAATCGGGAGAGCCCAGGACGCTGTTCGACCATGCCATGTCGAGCACCATGAAGCGGGCCAAGGCTTCGGGCGACAGCCCCAATCGCATCATGCTGCTGCGCGATGCCGATGGCGATGGCGTGGCCGAAATCCGCCATGTGTTCATCGCCGATGTGCGCCAGCCCTATGGCATGGTGCTGTTGGGCGACACGCTTTATGTGGGCGCCAGCGACGCCGTGCTCGCCTACCCCTATGAAGCGGGCGCCACGCAGATCACGGCAACCCCGCGCAAGCTGATGAGCACCAGGCCCGGCGGGCATTGGACGCGCAATCTCATCGCCAGCACCGATGGCACCAAGCTGTATGTGGCAGTGGGGTCGCTGAGCAATATCGGTGACTCTGGCCTCGAAGCCGAGATCGACCGGGCTTGCATCCACGAGCTGGATCTGGCGACCGGCCGGTCGCGCGAGTTCGCCGGCGGGCTGCGCAATCCTGTCGGCCTTGCCTGGGAGCCAACCACGGGGTCCTTGTGGACAGTGGTCAATGAGCGCGACGGGCTGGGGGACGAAACCCCGCCCGATTACCTGACCTCGGTTCGCGACGGCGGATTCTACGGCTGGCCCTACAGCTATTGGGGCCAGACCGTGGACGATCGGGTGCCCCAGGACCCGACCAAGGTTGCGACCGCCCTGGCGCCCGATTATGCGCTGGGCGGCCACACCGCTTCGCTGGGCCTGTGCTGGCTGCCCGAGGGCACCCTGCCCGGCTTTCCCGCCGGCATGGCGATTGGCCAGCACGGCTCATGGAACCGCAGCCAGCTGAGCGGCTACAAGCTCACCTTCGTGCCGTTCGAGAACGGCAAGCCGGTGGGCCTGCCGCGCGACATCCTCACCGGCTTCCTGTCGCCCGACGAGAAGTTCTCCTTTGGCCGGCCCGTGGGCGTGGCCCTGGCGGCGGATGGATCGGTCCTGATGGCCGACGATGTGGGCGATGTGATCTGGCGCATCGCCGCCGCATAAGCGGGGCAAGAGCTGCGGGCTTCGGAGCCCGCAGTTTAAGACGGGAATAGCCGATCTTTTCGGCTACCCCTTTTCGCGCGTGCTGGGCGCAGTGCCAGCGCGCCGGGCCGTGCGGCTGTGCCTGGCAGTTGCTTAGTTGGGCGACAGGCCGAAATTGCCTTCGCTGCACAGCTCGATGCTCAATTTCTCAACATCGATGCGCTCGCCACCCTCGATCCACAGCTCGCTCGATAATTCCACCGCGGCGTCGGCGGCAGCTTCAGCGCCAGCCTCGGCGTTGGGCTCATCCGCGGCAGCTTGCGCCACGGGCGAAGGCGTTTCGCCCTTACGCATCTCGTCGCATTTAGCCTGCACCTCGGCCATCTGATCTGCCGGCACGGCCTTGCCGCCGATGCGATGCTCTTCCTGGGCAAAGGCGATGCCGGGCAGCCCCAGGGCGGCAACAACAGCAAGGGACAGAACTGTTCTGGTGATCATTGGATAGCTCCATTGACGGGTGCGGTTCGCACCATGAAGCCTTAAGCATTCGATCAAAGCTTGGTTGCCGCGCACCAGCACGTGAGCATCGGCCTGCCGCCCTGGAACTGCAAGGCCGCGATTGACTAGGGCGCGTGCTCGCCATTCGGCTCGTGCAGACTTCTGGTGTAAAGCCGATACATCGACACGGTGCCTCCCGCGTCGAGATACACCTTGGCGCGCAGATCGCGGATATGCCCGCCGCGGTGCAAGGACAGCCCCAAGGCGAGCCGTGCCGCTTCTTCGGGCGACCCGGCGAGCTGCATGATCTCGCCCGGTGCGCCCAGCGCCGGTTTGCAATCCACGACGCGGTAAGTTCTGCCCAAGCTGTTCCTGATCCAATCACGCTGGAGAAGTCGCGATGCCTTTTGGCGAGTCGTATATAACTCAAAGCAATGGCGGCTGACGAAAATTCCAGAGCCTGGGGCCTGAAAGCAGTGGGCGGCGGGCGCGTTTCACCGGACAGACCTGGTGCCGGCAGCAGGGTTCGAACCCGCGACCCCCTGATTACAAATCAGGTGCTCTACCAACTGAGCTATACCGGCGCCACGCCCGCGCTCTAGCATTGCAGGCGCGCTGGGGCAATGGGGGAGTTCAAGGGGTGTCGCTCGGCGCCACGCCATCGCGGAGACTGCTGGCACGGGCTTGCTCCCCATGTTAGGCAAGCGCCTTTCCTCCGGAGTGCAGCCTTGGCCGCGTCAGCCCCGCCCCGCATTTGCTTTGTGACCAACGGCACCCCCGATGCAGAAACCGCGGCACTGCGCCTGCGGCAGCGCTATGGCGACCATCCGGTGGAGCATACCGACTTCGTGGTGGCCTTGGGCGGCGACGGGTTGATGCTGCAAACCCTGCACCAGGTGCTGCGCCGGGATGTGCCGGTTTACGGCATGAACTTCGGCTCGGTCGGGTTCATGATGAACGCGTTTTCCGAGGATGGGCTCGAGGAGCGGCTGGCGGCGGTGCAGCAAACCCGGATTTATCCGCTCTCGATGCAGGTGCTCGATGTTTCGGGCCGGACGCTGTCGGCGCTGGCGCTCAACGAAGTGTCCCTGTTTCGCTCCACCTACCAGGCTGCAAAAATCCAGATCATCGTGGATGGAGAAACCCGGCTGGAGGAATTGATCTGCGACGGGGCGCTGTTGTCCACCCCCGCCGGCTCGACCGCCTACAATCTGTCAGCCCACGGGCCGATCC
>JAQGKH010000256.1 GCA_028290225.1 Devosia sp.
GGTCGTCAAATTCCCGCTTGCATCGCAAGGGGAGCTTGACTAGATGTTGCGCCGCGCTCCGGCAGGGTTTCCCGCCGCAGCGCTTCCCGTACGGATGGGGCCATAGCTCAGCTGGGAGAGCGCTTGCATGGCATGCAAGAGGTCAGCGGTTCGATCCCGCTTGGCTCCACCAATTCCTCCGCCCATGATCTGTTCTTCACCCCGTGTGATCTGTGGCCATGATTGTGGCCAGTTCGCGTAACGGGCGCTTTGTGGCCTGAAGGTTTGTTGCCCCGAATCAAGGCGCATGGACTGGGCTCGTCACGGCAAGAGGCCTGCTGCGGCTTTTCATCACCTGTCCGCCACGTTACAAGGCGGCCCGCGTCAGCTGGAGGTGAAGCCCGTGCCTACGACAGATATTGCCCGCCGGGTTTATGACCATACCTGGAAGCTCGACCCGATCATCCGCAGCCTGCTGGATACCGATTTCTACAAGCTCTTGATGCTGCAAATGATCTGGGGTCTTTACCCCAAGGTCGAGGCGACCTTCTCGCTGATCAATCGTACCCGCTCGGTCCGGCTGGCCCAGGAAATCGACGTTAACGAACTGCGCGCCCAACTCGATCATGCCCGCACCTTGCGGTTCTCCAAAAAGGAGATGATCTGGCTGGCCGGCAACAGCTTTTATGGCTCGCGCCAGATCTTTGAGCCGGCCTTTCTGAAATGGCTGGAAGATTTCAGCCTGCCTCCATACCATTTGGAGCAGCGCGACGGACAGTTCGTTCTCGAGTTTCCCGGCAAGTGGCTGGATACCTCGATGTGGGAAATTCCGGCACTGTCCATCATCAACGAGCTGCGCAGCCGCGCCGCCATGAAGCGCTATGGGCCCTTTACCCTCGATGTGCTTTATGCCCGGGCCAAGGCCAAGATGTGGGAAAAGGTCGAGCGGCTGCAAAAGCTTCCCGAGCTGCGCATTTCCGATTTCGGCACCCGCCGGCGTCACTCCTTCCTGTGGCAGCGCTGGTGCGTGGAAGCGCTCAAGGAAGGCATTGGGGAAGCCTTCACCGGCACCTCCAATGTCATGCTGGCCATGGATACCGATCTGGAGGCGCTCGGCACCAATGCGCATGAGTTGCCCATGGTGCTGGCGGCGTTGGCGCAAACCGACGAGGCCTTGCGTGCCGCCCCATATCGAGTGCTGCAGGATTGGGAGAGCTATTATGGCGGCAATCTCAAGATCGTGCTGCCCGATGCCTTCGGCACCGATTCGTTTCTCAAGCATGCGCCCGATTGGGTGGCGGACTGGACGGGATTCCGTCCCGACAGCGCCCCCGCCATCGCGGGCGGCGAGCGCATCATCCGCTGGTGGCAGGAGCGCGGCCGCGATCCTCGCGACAAGATGCTGATTTTTTCCGATGGGCTTGATGTCGATATGATCGAGGAAGCCTATCTGCATTTCGAGGGACGGGTGCGGATGGCCTTTGGCTGGGGCACCAACCTCACCAATGATTTCGAAGGCTGTGCCCCCGACCCCAATCCCGGCCTCGATCCCATTTCCATTGTCATCAAGGTCAGTGACGCCAATGGTCGGCCGGCGGTCAAGCTGTCCGACAATCCAGCCAAGGCCACCGGCGACAAGCGGGAAATTGAACGCTATCTCCGCGTTTTCGGTGATGTGGGGCGGGTGGAGCACGCGGTGCGGGTTTGACGCCGCCAAAGGCACCCTTTCTTGTGGAGAACCCGCCTCCTCCTGTCCAGGTTAAGCGCGCTGGAACGCCCGGGTCTTAGCTTCGTTGCCACTTAACAAGGCCCGGATCCAAGTTTGACTTACCAATTGATCGACATCGCCGTAGCGCAGAAAAGCGCCCATCCCCGCCTGACCGACCGGGTGACCGGGAAGGTGCGCGCCGTCTTGACCGAAACACGCGACGGGCGCGAACAGCGCCACGAACTGGCCATTCCGGTTTGGACCAACACATCTGGATCCATGAGCGAGGACGATATCGACATGGCCCTGCTGGTGAAGGCCGCCGATATTCTGGGGCGGCTCAAGGCCAAGCTCGATCACGTTTGAGACGCTGCGTTGTCGTCCCTCTGCAAAAACGCCAGATAGGCCGGCGATAGTCCGGGCAGTGTCACCGGCCCAGCAATTGCGACTGCCGTGCTGGATTGTGATTTTTGGGCCGGCATCGCCCTGTCCCGGCGCTGTTCATCATGCCAGAACCACCACACCATCGGCAGCACCAGCAACCAGATTGCGATCACCTGCCACGCCATCCCACCCTCCAAGCAAAACCACTATGGAGGGTCTAAGCGGTGACACTCTGTTAACGCTAGCAAGGCCGGCGGTTAGCGTTAATCAGCGCAGGAGCGAGCGGGTAAGCTGCGAAGCGCCGTAGCAGGCTAAGGCTGTTTTGGGCTGATCAAGGCTCGTCCTTGCGCCCCTTGGCGACAGGCGTGATCGGTACCGCGTAAAGCTCGAGTCGATGATCCACCAGGCGATAGCCCAGGCGCTTGGCAATAACTTCCTGGATGGCCTCGATTTCTTCGTTGCGAAATTCGATCACGCGTCCGCTTCTGACATCGATCAGGTGATCGTGGTGTTCGTCCGGGATCAACTCGAATCGGGCTCGGCCGTCCTTGAAATCATGCTTGGTGACCAGCCCCGCTTCCTCGAACAGGTTGACCGTCCGGTACACCGTCGACAGCGAAATGCCGACGTCCACGGCAGCGGCGCGCCGGTGGAGTTCCTCGACATCGGGGTGGTCGGCGCTATCCTGGATCACCCGGGCAATGATCCGGCGCTGGTCGGTCATCCGCATGCCCTGCGCCACACAGGCCTCTTCCAGGGTCGGTTCGGGGCCGATCTTGCTCACGAGCGGGTTCCTGTCAAAGCCAGTTGCGACGGGTTAGCCAAGATCGGCCGCCATGACAAGCGCGGTGGCCGTTGATCCATCCGGGCGGGGATAATAGCCCTTGCGCTTGCCCACTTCCACAAAGCCATTGCTGCGGTAAAGGCGCAGGGCCGCCGTGTTGCGCTCATCGACCTCAAGAAACATCCGCCGCGCGGCGGAAAACAACAGATCGTCGAGCGCGGCTCGCAGCAGCGCCTGACCCACTCGCTTGCCCCGCCACTTGGGGTCCACCGCAATGCTCAGCAGTTCCGCCTCGTCCCCGATCAGTCGCACGAGAATAAAGCCGGCGAGGCGCCGGCGGGCATCACACGCCACCAGCATAGTACATTCGGCCTGCTCCAGGAACTGGGCCAGTTCTTCGCGCGACCAGCCACGAAAAAAGCCCTGGGCATGGATGCGCGCCAGCTCCTCGGCGTCCCCCGGCTCGGCCGGTTCCACATGCAGGCCATGCGGCCCCAGCCACAACTTTCTCACAAGCGTGTCCGGGCGATGCGGGCAGCGCTTTGCGGCTTCGCGTCGGCCTCGCGCACATAGGCCGCTTCGGGAGGAAAGGCGCCGGGGTCGGCCGCCGCGCCAAAGCGGGCCAGCAGCGCGATATCGACAAAGGGCGACACGAGCAGCGTAGCATCCGGCGGCACTGCAGCTTGTGCATCGCTCATGGGCAGCAGCAGTGCCGGCCCGGCCGGAATGCCGGGAGCGGTAAATTGCTGGAAATAAGCCTCGCCCCGACGGGCATCCACCAGCACGGCGGCCGGTTTGCCCGGCGGCGCAGAAAGGGAAAGCGCCAGCAGGCTGGGCACTCCTATCACCGGAAAGGCTCGCGCCAGCCCGATGCCGCGTGCGGCGGACAGCCCGATGCGCAGGCCGGTAAAGGAGCCCGGACCGGTCGACACCGCAACCCGCTCCAGGGCGCCATAGCGCAGGCCATTGCGCTCAAGCAGGGCTGCCAATCGGCCAAAGATCAGCTCGGCATGGCCCGTTGCAATCTCATCGACCTCCAGGTCCACACGGCCATCGGCCAGCAGCAGTGCGAGCTGCAGGCGGGGCGCCGCGGTATCGATGGCGAGGGTGATGGGCAAGGTTTGCATCTTATCGCTCTAGCGACGCTGCTGACCGGAGTCGAGACGGTTCAACCTGACAAAGCACGGCAGGCACCGCCTTGACGCTGGAGCCTGGCCCAGCCAGCTTGCCCCCATGCACCCCGATTCGCCCCGCACCGCCCAATGACCTGGCTGGCCGAAACCGCCATGCTGAGCCATGGCTGGCGCCGTTTTGTGCTGCTTGTGCTCGCCGGAGCGGTCGCGGGTTTGTCGATTCCGCCTTTGTTTGTGCTACCAGCACTGTTTGTGGCTTTCCCCATCTGGGTCTGGTGCCTTGATGGCGCCGAGCATGGGCGCAGATGGCGGCGCATCTTGGGGCCGGCCTTCACCATAGGTTTCGCCTTTGGGTGGGGCTATTTCACCGTCGCCTTCCACTGGCTGGGAGCAGCCTTCTTCGTGGAAGGCGGCGTGATGCTGGCATTGATGCCCTTTGCCGTTCTGGCACTGGCTGCGCTGATCGCTTTCTTCTGGGGACTGGGCAGCGCCGCAGCGCACCTGTTGTGGTCGACCGGCCCCTGGCGCGTGGTGACGCTCGCGACCTTTGTCACCGTGGCTGAATGGGCGCGCGGCCATGTGCTGACCGGATTTCCGTTCGATCTGCTGGGCTATGCGCTGACGCCCACCACCGAAATGATGCAGGCTACTGCCTTGGTCGGCGTTTATGGGCTGACTTTCCTGGCCGCCTTGCTGGCAATGACCCCGGCCCTGATCTGGCCGGCGGATGGGCGCACGCTGTCCTGGCGCCTGCTGCCATTCTTCTTGTCCCTTGCCGTGCTGGCGGCCCAGTTGGGCTATGGCTTTAACCGGCTGGCGGCAACGCCCGTGGTGGAGCGCACCGACATGGCGATGCGGCTCGTCCAGCCCCTGGTTTATGAGCACGCGAACTGGGCGCAAGCTGATCCATCCGGCCTGATCGACCGGCTGCTGATGCTGTCGGAAATCCAGATGGACCCCCAGGACAAGGGGCTGGCTGATATTACCCACCTGGTTTGGCCGGAATCGAGCCTGCCGTTTTTCCTCGCCGCCTATCCCGATGCGCTGGCACGGATCGCCCGCATGCTGCCGCAGGGAACCACTCTGCTGACCGGTGCGCCCCGCCAGCAGTTCGCACCGGGCGCCGCCGCCCCGTCCGGCCCCCCGTTCAACGCGGTGCTGGCGATCAACACCGATGGCGAGGTGATCGAGAGCTACGACAAGTCGCACCTCGTGCCTTTTGGCGAGTTCCTGCCGTTCCAGGGCTTCTTCGCCCAGCTGGGCATCAAGCAGTTCGTGCCGGGCGCTGAAGGCTGGGGCCACGGCGACGCCCGACGGCGATTGATACGCCTGCCCGCAACGCCAGCCTTGCTGGCCCTGATCTGTTACGAAATCCTGTTTTCAGGCGATCTGGGCGACACTGCCGACGCGGAGTTCCTGTTCAACATCACCAATGATGCTTGGTTTGATGGGTCGATCGGCCCTGCGCAGCATGCTCATCACGCCCGGGTGAGGGCCGTGGAGGAGGGCATGAGCCTCATCCGTGCCGCCAATACCGGCAT
This sequence comes from Devosia sp., assembly GCA_028290225.1. Taxonomy (GTDB): domain Bacteria; phylum Pseudomonadota; class Alphaproteobacteria; order Rhizobiales; family Devosiaceae; genus Devosia. Next base: position 5,530 of record JAQGKH010000256.1, read on the forward strand.
CACCTTTGCCACCGATCCGCTGGGCCGGGTAACGGCCGAGCTGCCCCCTATGCAGATGGCAGCGCTGGATGTACGGCCTTCCCAGCGGCTGGCAGGCACCAGTTTCAGCCGGTGGCGTCACTGGCCCCTGCTGGTCGCGCTGATCGGCGGCCTGTTGATTTCGCTGGTCGCCTGGCGCGCCGAACGGCCGCGGCGGCGCTAGGGCCTTCAGGCCCGCAGCACGCCGCCGCTCGCCTTGGTCACCGCGCTCACCACCGCGGCCGAAACCTTCTCGATCTGCTCGTCGGTGAGCGTCTTGTCCATCGGTTGCAGCGTCACTGCGATGGCGACCGACTTCTTGCCTTCACCCAGGTGAGCGCCCTCGAACAGGTCAAAAACCTCAACTGCGGTGATCAACGCCTTGTCCGCGCCGCGCGCCGCCTTGATGATCGTGCCGGCCGCAACGGTCTTGTCCACCACGAAGGCGAAGTCGCGGCTCAGCGGCATCAGACTCGACAGCGGCAGGGCAGGCTTGGTACGGGTGGGCTTGCGCCGTGGTTCGGGCAAGGCGTCCAGGTCAATCTCGAAGGCCGCAATGGGTCCAGCCAAGTCTAGCTCGGTGCTCCAGGCCGGATGCAATTCGCCAAACCATCCGAGGGTCACTTTTGGTCCCAACGCCAGCTTTCCACCGCGCCCCGGATGGCTCCAGGGCGCCGGGTCGGCAACGATCTGCACCTTATCGATATCAACGCCGAGGGCGTCGAGCACGGCCGCCAGATCCGCCTTGGCATCGAATACGCCCACCGGCTCTGCCTTGCCGTCCCAGCGTCGACCGCGGCCTGCCAGCTTGGCGGTGCCGGTGCGAATGCCGGTAGCATAGGTATGCTGACCTTCCGGTGCATCTGACAGGAACACCTGGCCGACCTCGAACAAGGCCAGGTCCTCGATGCCGCGATTGGCATTGCGCCGCGCCGCCGCCAGAAGGCCGGGCAGCAGCGACGGGCGCATATCGGTCATATCAGCGGCAATGGCATTGGCCAACTGCAGGCTTTCGCGGCCCCCGCCAAAGCGCGTCGCTTCGCGATGGGAGATGAATGACCAGGTGACGGCTTCATCGAGCCCGCGCGCGGCCAGCACCCGCCGGGCCAGGCGGCGCCGGTTCTGGATGGTGGTCAGCGTGCGGCGCGCCACATGATGCAAACGCGGTAGCGGCTCCACCGGCACCGCGTCAACGCCCACCATGCGCATCACTTCCTCGACCAGATCAGCCTTCTGCGTCACATCGGGCCGCCAGCTCGGCACCGTTACTTGGCGTACGTCGCCGCCGCCGCTCAACTCAAAGCCGAGGGCAGCGAGAATGGCCTCGATCCGCTCTGGCGGCACCGTCAACCCGGTGAGGCGCCGCACTTCGGTCAGGGGAAACTCTACCCGCGTGTTGGGGAACACATCCTCGCCAGAAATCACCGGTTCGGCGGGTTCCCCGCCGCATAGCTCCAGCACGAGGCGCGTTGCCAGTTCGAGGCCCGGCTCGGTGAGGGCGGGATCGACCCCGCGTTCCAGGCGGTACCGGGCATCCGACACAATGCCGGTCTTGCGCCCACTACGCGCAATCAGGTCGGGGTCCCAGCTGGCGCATTCCATGAACACGGTGGTAGTCCCGTCCGTGCAGCCGGAGCGCTCGCCACCCATGATGCCGCCAAGGCACAAGGGGCCTTGTTCGTCGGCAATCACCGTCATGGTTGGATCGAGCGGGTGGAGCTTGTTGTCGAGCCCATCAAGGCTCTCGCCCGGCCGGGCATTGCGCAGCACCGGCTGGCCCACGATCTTATCGGCATCATAGGCATGAAGGGGCCGCCCCCAGCCAAGGGATACCAGATTGGTGATATCGACCACCGCATTGATGGGCCGCAGTCCCACCGCCCGCAGCCGCGCCTGCAGCCACTCCGGGGAAGGGCCATTGCTGATATTGCGGATCAATCGCCCGGCGAATTTACGTACCGCCTTGGGCTCACCTTCGGCGAATTGATGGGGCAGGGGCGCAATCGTGCTTGAACCGGTCGGTGGCACCGGCGACATATCGGTCCGCTTCAGCGTCCCGAGTCCGAAGGCTGCCAGATCGCGCGCGATCCCGTAAACGCCGGTAGCATCGCCCCGGTTTGGCGTGATCGAGATGTCGAAAACGACTCCATTGATGCCGGCGTAATCCACATAGCGCTGGCCCACCGGCGCGTCAGCCGGCACTTCGATGATGCCGTCATGATCGTTGGAGAGGTCGAGCTCGGCGGCGGAGCACAGCATGCCATTGGAAGCGGCGCCCCGGATATTGCCCATCCCGATGGTCATGTCCTTGCCTGGAATATAGGTGCCGGGGAAAGCAAATACCGTCTTGAGCCCGGTGCGCGCATTGGGCGCGCCGCACACCACATCGATCAACTCGCCGCTGCCGGCATCCACCTTGCACACGCGCAGCCGGTCGGCATTCGGGTGCTGTTCGGCGGAGACCACATGGGCCACCACAAAGCTCTTGAGCGCCTCGCCCTGGTTCTCGACGCTTTCCACTTCGAGGCCAACCATGGTCAGGGTGCGGCTGATCTCGTCCACCAATGCGGTGGTGTCGAGGTGCTCGCGGAGCCAGTCGAGGGTGAACTTCATCTTGGGGTACCTTAGCGGAAATCGCTCTTGCTGCCGGTGATCGGCGGCAGGGCGCGGGAAATCTTGAACAGTTCGACCAGCACCTGGGCAAAGCCCCGGGCATCATCGATGGCACGGTGCGTATGGGCGATATGCCCATAGAATTCGGCGGGCAGCTTGCTCATGCCCCAGTCGAGATAAGGGGCGCCACGCAGCGTTCCGGCCATGGTGTAGAGGCAGACCCCGCCACCGCGGAATATCTGGCGCCCCTTAAAGGGGCCACTCAAAACGCGCGTGCCGGCGAACTGATCGAGGTAATGGTCCATCCACAACCCATCGAACAACAGCGGGGCCGCGGCGAACACTTTGGGTCCAGGCAGGCTCTCCACCCAATCGGCAAAGCGCGGCATCACCGTTTCGGCCGGCTCAGCACCTGTTGTGGCCGCAGCCCAGGCCTCGGGCTGGGTCTGCCACCACGCCATGGTGGTCTCATTGGCGCTCCGGTCCGGGCGAGCCTGCAGCACGGCCTCGAACTCGCCATGATGCGTCCCACCGGCCTCGATGGCGACGCAGGCAAAGCTCAGCATGGAGTTGTGCAGCGGCGTTGGCCCGTCCGACTCTATATCGGTGACGATAAAGATGGGCCGCGCCACCTGATTGTATAGCGCCCGCCCGGCTGGCAGTACCTCAACG
>JAQGKH010000259.1 GCA_028290225.1 Devosia sp.
CAGGCTCGCCTGCCCGGCGGTTTCCCCCATGGCATCGCGGCCGAGCAGCACCGCTTCCACCGCCGTCAGCGTAGCGCCCGCATCCAGGTCGACCTCGATACGGCGATCCAGAGCGCTGTGTTCAAACAGGATCGTTTCCTGCGGCATCCAATCGAGATGCGCGCCAGCGCCGACATGCAGGCGGGTCTGCACATTGGCAGGTCCACCGAGGGACCGGTAGATGCGCTCGCAGGCCTGGGTGGTGAGCACCAGCCGGCCTTGCGCCGCAAGGCTTGCCGACCACTCCATGCGATCCCCGTCCGTCAGCCCGCCTGCCGTGTTGATCAGCACAGCTTCCATGTGCCGGCCATGCGTGTGCGGCAGGCGGATCTTGGCGCAGCCCTCCTGGAACAAGGTGTCGATCCGCGTTGTGTGAGCCCCTTGCTTAGTGCGCAGGTGTCCGGCGCCGCGGGCGCGCTGCATGGGGGCAGATAACTGGTCCAACAAGGGGCTGTGCTTCATTCAACGGGTTAATCTACAGAGCAACGAATTGCAGGGAGCGGCGTTCTTCAAACGAGCAGACGCTCTTACAGAAATAAAGAGGATCACCCCATGCGTACAAAGTCCCTGATTTCGGCACTTGCACTTGTTTCGGCCATGACCTTTACTGGCTCGGCAATGGCACAGACCACATCGGCCCCGACCATGTTCGGCGGCACTGAGCTTTCGGCAGACGATCTTCCTGCAGTCCAAGAGCGCTGCATGCAGCTCACCACTGCTTCCACCACCGAGTCGTTGAGCGAAAACACCGATTCGGATGATGATACCAACGAAGATCCGGGTTCGCCGACGGATGGCGGTGCAACGCCCCAGATCGAGAATCCTCCAGTCGCCAATGAAGTCGAGAATGCCACGACCGGCATCGATCTTGACACCATTACGCTTGAGCAGTGCGAAGAAGCCGGCATCGGCGAATAATCGCTCCCGTTTGGGACTCTGACGCCCGGCGCTGCCGGGCGTTTTTGTTTACACCATAAGGTGGCGGCGTATATCGGGCCGGTCCAGATCGCTTGCAGGTCCGGCATGCTGGATCTCCCCTCGGTCCATCACATAAATGTCGTCGGCAATCTCGCGGCAGAAATCCAGAAACTGCTCCACCAGCAGGATGGTCATGCCCTTCTCGTCGCGCAGGAACTGCAGGGCGCGCCCGATATCCTTGATGATGGAGGGCTGGATGCCTTCGGTGGGTTCATCAAGCACCAGCACTTTGGGGCGTGTTACCAGGGCCCGACCAATGGCCAATTGCTGCTGCTGACCGCCGGACAAGTCGCCGCCGCGCCGGTTCAACATGGATTTGAGCACCGGAAACAGCTCGAAGATGTAATCGGGGATGTTGCGGTCGGCCCGCGGCACGCTGGCAAACCCAGTTTCGAGGTTTTCCCGGACCGTCAGCAGCGGAAAGATCTCGCGTCCCTGCGGCACATAGCCAAGCCCCTGACGCGCCCGCTTATAGGGCGGGGTCTTGCGCAAGATCTCGTCGCCAAGGCTGATGGACCCGGCCGAGATCGTGTTGATGCCGGTGATGGCCCGCAGGGTGGATGACTTGCCCACCCCGTTGCGGCCCAGCACCGCGGTGATGCGCCCGGGCTGGCAGGTGATGGAAACCGAGCGCAGCGCCTGGGCGGCGCCGTAATGCAGGTCGATGGCTTGGAGGGAGAGTGCGGTCATGCTCAGCGTCCCAGGTAACGTTCGATAACGAGCGGATTGGCGCTGACCTGCGCGAGGCTCCCTTCGGCCAGCACCGAACCTTCGGCCAGGCAGGTCACGCGCGCCCCCAGATCGCGCACGAAACTCATGTCGTGCTCCACCACCACCACGGAGCGAGTGGTGGCGATCTCGCGCAACAGCTTGGCGGTTTCGGCGGTTTCGCTGTCGGTCATCCCCGCCACCGGCTCATCCACCAGCAACAGCTTGGGGTCCTGCGCCAGCAGCATGCCGATCTCGAGCCACTGCTTTTGCCCATGGCTGAGATTGGCAGCGAGGTCGTCCTGGCGCCGGGTGAGGCGTACCGTGTCGAGGATTTCCTCGATCCGGGCGCGGTCCTCGGCGCTTACCGAATAGAACAGGGTCGAAAAGATGCCGCGCGGCTTGCGCAGCGCCATTTCCAGATTGTCCCAGACGGTCTGGCTTTCGAACACGGTGGGTTTCTGGAACTTGCGCCCGATGCCCAGATTGGCGATCGCGGCTTCATCGAGCCTGGTGAGGTCGGTGCGTCCGTCAAACAGCACCTCGCCATCATCGGGCCGGGTCTTGCCGGTGATGATGTCCATCATCGTGGTCTTGCCCGCGCCATTGGGGCCGATGATCGCCAGCATTTCGGCGGGATGCACGATCAGCGAAAGATTGTTGATGGCCTTGAACCCGTCGAACGCCACCGAAACGCCGTCCAAATAGAGCATGGTGCCGGTTTTTTCAGCCATGGTGCTACTCCGCCGCCCTGGGTTGAGGATCGAGCCCGGCTTCCAGTTCAGCCCCGTTTGGTGCTGACCGGTCATGCTGTTCGCGCCTTGTGGTCATGGTGCGATATTGCCCCAAGAGACCCACGATGCCCTTGGGCAGGAACAGCGTGACGCCCACGAACAGCGCCCCCAGCGCAAAGAGCCACAGCTCGGGCAGGGCGCCGGTGAAGTAGGATTTGCCCATGTTAACGAGGATTGCGCCGATGATGGGCCCGACAATGGTGCCGCGCCCGCCCACGGCGGTCCAGATCACGATCTCGATGGAATTGGCCGGCTCGAACTCGCCGGGATTGATGATGCCGACCTGCGGCACGTAAAGCGCGCCGGCGATACCCGCCATGACAGCCGAGACCACAAAGGCAAAGAGCTTAACATATTCGACGCGATAGCCGAGAAAGCGGGTGCGGCTTTCGGCATCGCGCACGGCCACCATCACCTTGCCGAGCTTGGAATTGACGATGGTCGAGCAAA
>JAQGKH010000268.1 GCA_028290225.1 Devosia sp.
GGCAAATCCAAGCTCAAGCATGTGGTGATGGTGTCTTGCGACGCCCGCAGCTTTGCCCGCGATGCCGCCATTCTGGTAAGCGCCGGCTTTGCCATGAACGACCTCGTGGCCGTGGATCAGTTCACCCAATCCACCCATGTCGAGATTGCCGCAACGTTCCGGCGCTGATCGCCGGGACGCTCAGCAGACGCTCGCCACGCGCTGCTTGATCACCCCGAGCACCTCGTCGCCGGCGCGCCGCCACCAGTCATGGGAAAAGATCTCCACTTCCTGGGGGCCATGGTAGCCGGCCGCTTCAATCAAAGCGCGGATCGCCGGCAGGTCGATCACGCCATCGCCCATCATGCCGCGGTCGTTGAGCATGTCCCGGGTGGGCACCAGCCAGTCGCAGATATGGTGGGCAAAGATGCGCTTCATCCGGCCGGCCCGGGCAATAGCCTGGACCAGGTTGGGGTCCCACCAGACATGATAGACATCAATGGCAACTCCCACTGTTTCGTCCAGCATCTCACACAGATCGAGCGCCTGATCGATGGTGTTCACGCAAGCGCGGTCGGCCGCATACATGGGGTGCAAGGGTTCAATGGCGATGCGCACGCCGCACGCCTTGGCATGGGGCAGGGTGGCGCCGATGCCCTCAGCCACCATGGCGCGGGCGCCCGGCAGGTCCTTGGACGAACCCGGCAAGCCCCCCACCACCAGCACCAGGCAATCGGCATTGAGTGCTGCTGCCTCATCGATTGCCCGCAAATTGTCATCTATATTGGCCTGGCGCCCGGCGGGTGTTTCGGCGGGAAACATGCCCCCGCGGCAAACTCCGGTCACCCGCAGATCATTGCTGCGTACGATACGCGCCGCTTCGCTAAGGCCGATGGCCTCGATCTGGTCACGCCAGGGGGAAATGGCGGTGATGCCAGCGCGCAGGCAACCATCCACCGCTTCGGCAAAGCCCCATTGCTGGCGCGTTGTTGCAAGGTTGAGGCAGATTTGACCACTCATGCGGCGACGCCGTGCACGGCTAGAACGTCCCGCATGCGGCGGGCGGCTTGGTCGGGATCCCCGAGGACCCTCGCCTTGTCGGCGAGGCGGAACAATTCGCTCAAATGCTGTAGCGAGCGCGCCGATTGCTGCCCGCCCACCATTGTGAAATGATCCTGCAGGCCGTTGAGGTAAGCCAGAAACACCACCCCCGTTTTGTAGAACCGGGTAGGGGCGGCAAAGATGTGCCGGCTGAGCGGCACCGTTGGGTCGAGCAGCTCGAAAAAAACGTCTGTGTCGCCGCGCCCCAGCGCCGCCAGCCCCGCCGAGGCGGCGGGGGCGATAGCGTCGAAAATGCCCAGCAAAGCGTGACTATGGCCCTCCTCGTCCCCGGCAATCAGTTGCGCATAGTTGAAGTCATCGCCGGTATACATCTTCACCATTGCCGGCAAGCGCCGCCGCATGGCGATCTCCTTTTCTGCCGACAGCAGGGAGATTTTGATGCCGTCCACTTTGTCGGCATTGGTGGCGATGACCTCGAGACAAACATCCATGGCCCTGTTGTGGTCAATATCGCCCCAGTAGCCCTGCAGGGCCGGATCGAACATTTCGCCCAGCCAGTGAAGGATCACCGGCTGGCGGACCTGGCTGAGAATGCGACCATAAACCCGGGCATAATCATCGGGTGATCTGGCGGCCAGGGCAAGGGCGCGACTGGCCATCAGGATCACGCGGCCGCCCTGCGCCTCGACAAAACCGACCTGCTCTTCATAGGCGCCGATGATCTGGTCGATGGAAACGCCGGGGCCGGGGTGGAGATGATCGGTGCCGGCGCCATAGGCGATCAGGGCGGCGGTACGGCCCCGCGCTTCGGCCTGCGAACGCCGGATCAGCTCCTGGGCCTCGGCCCAGCCGAGCCCCATGCCGCGCTGCGCCGTATCCATGGCTTCGGCAACCCCCAGCCCCAGATCCCACAGGCGATGACGAAACTGCAGGGTCTTGTCCCAGTCGATCGCTGGCGTGAGCCAGGGGTCATGTTCGGCAAGTGGATCGGCAACCACATGGGCTGCAGCATAGGCAATCCGGGGAAAGTCGCTGGCCTTGACCTTGGTGAGGGGAATGGGATCGCCGGTGAGCTGGTAAGGGCTCACCGACCGGTCTGGATTGGGGAGGTTGATGGTGATCACGCCTCAAAACTCCAGCTTAGGCACACCCAGCCAGCGGCGCTCGGCCCAGCTTTGCAGGCCCAGTTCGGCCAGTTGCACGCCCTTGGCGCCGGCTTCCAGCCCGTAGGACCAGGGGGCGTCCTCGGCGACATGGCGCAGGAACATTTCCCACTGCGCCTTGAACCCGTTCTGGGCTGGCCAGTTGTCCGGAACCTCTTCCCAATCGGCAAAGAAGTTCATGGTTTGCGGCTGGTCCGGGTTCCACACCGGCTTGGGCGTGTTGACCCGGTGCTGGCTCCAGCATTTGTGCAACCCCGCCACTGCCGAGCCATGCGTGCCATCGACATGGAAGGTGACGAGATCGTCGCGGCGGACGCGGGTGACCCAACTCGAGTTGATCTGGGCGACGATCCCGCCCTCCAGCTCAAAGGTCGCATAAGCCGCATCATCGGTATCAGCTTGGAAGCGCTGGCCTCTTTCATCAACGCGCTCGGCAATATGGGTAGCGCCGAGGCAGGATACGGCTTTGACTTCCCCGAACAGATTGTCGAGGACATAGCGCCAGTGACACAGCATATCGAGGATGATGCCGCCGCCGTCCCCCTTGCGGTAGTTCCAGGACGGGCGCTGCGCTGGCTGCCAGTCGCCCTCGAACACCCAATAGCCGAACTCGCCCCGCACCGAGAGAATCTTGCCGAAAAAGCCACTATCCCGCAGCAGTTTAAGCTTGAGCAGCCCCGGCAGGAACAGCTTGTCCTGCACCACGCCGTGCTTGAGGCCCGAAGCGCGAGCGGTACGGGCGAGACGCACGGCGACTTCCAGATCGTCGGAGATCGGCTTTTCGCAATACACGTGCTTGCCGGCAGCCAGGGCTTTTTCCAGGAGTTCGGCACGCATCAGGGTGGTGCCGGCGTCGAAAAACACGCTGTCGTCGGGGTTGGCGAGGGCTGCATCAAGGTCGGTGGTCCAGCGCGCAATGCCGTGCTTTTGGGCAAGTGCTTGAATTTTATCGCGATC
>JAQGKH010000271.1 GCA_028290225.1 Devosia sp.
CCGGGTAAGGCTCTCGCCCGCCGGAGCGCGCAAGAGCCCAATGCCTTCAGGCCTTGGCAGCCTCGACCTGGATTTCCACCAGCACGTCGGGCATGGCGAGGCGGGCTTCCACCGTGGCGCGCACGGGGGTGTGGCCGGGCACGACCCACTTGTCCCAGACGCTGTTCATTTCATCGAAGGCGGCAATGTCGCGCAGCCAGATCGTGGCCTTGTAGACCTGCTCCTTGCTCGAGCCGGCTTCGGCGAGGAGCGTGTCGATCCGGGCCAGGATCTCGGCGGTCTGCTCGGCAACCGAGGTGCCGCCGCGCTGTTCGGCGGTGATGCCGGCCAGGAAAACCGTGTTGCCGTAGATGGCGACCTGGCTCATGCGGGGGCCAACATGCTTGCGTTCGATGGTCATGGAAGTTCCTTGTTGTTCTTGCGTGACGCCCGGCGGCGGCACCGATTTCCTTCTAGGCTGCGCGGGCGCACCGCACCACCCCTCTCCACTCAAGCGCGCCTATGGCATCTGGGCGAGCGGCACCCTATGTGAGGGTTTTAGCGCGAGGAGAAACCATGAAGTGCCCTATCGATAATACCGAGCTGGTGATGAGCGATCGCCAGGGCATCGAGATCGATTATTGCCCCCAGTGCCGGGGCGTGTGGCTGGACCGGGGAGAGCTCGACAAGATCATCGAGCGGGCAGCACCCCAGCCGGTCGTGCCGACGCCCACGCAGCCCTATGATGCGCCGCGGGGGCATGGCGAGCGGTACGGCGACGATAATTACCGCACCCGGCCCAAAAAGAAGCGCGAGGGTTTTCTGGGCGAGATTTTCGACTTCTGAGACCGGCGGGCTGCTGGCGGGTGCCCGAGCGAACGGGTGGAGCGGAGCGCCATCATGCTCCGCTCCCGCGATTGGGGCCGTGGCCATCCCCGGGGCGGCCCGGGAAAACTCTCGTGCCGCCCCGCAGCAATCTGGTGCGTGAATATTGGCCGGCACTGTGCTAAGGGGCGCCATCTCAATGGCGGAGCTAGGGCATGGACCGGCTGATCGAAACGTTCAAATCCATCGTCGGGGCCGGGCATGTGCATGTGGGTGAGCGGGCCACCCGGCGCTTTCGCAAGGGTTACCGCTATGGCGATGGCGAGATCCTGGCGGCGGTGCGCCCCGGCACGCTGCTTGAGCAATGGGAAGTGCTCAAGGCCTGCGTGGCCGCCGATGTGATCGTCATCTTCCAGGCCGCCAATACCGGCCTGACCGGCGGCTCCACCCCGGCCGACAACGATTATGACCGGCCGATCGTTGTCATCAACACCATGCGGCTGGACCGGATCGACCTGATCGATGAGGGGCGCCAGGTGATCGCCCTGCCCGGCGCCACGCTCGACAAGCTCGAAAAGGCGCTGCGCCCGGTGGGCCGCGAGCCCCATTCGGTGATCGGCTCGAGCTGCATCGGCGCCTCGGTGACGGGAGGCGTGTGCAACAATTCGGGCGGCTCGCTGATCCGGCGAGGGCCCGCCTATACGCAGTTCGCCCTGTTTGCGCAGGTTGATGCCCAAGGGCGGCTGCAGCTGGTCAACCATCTCGGGGTGGCGCTTGGCGAGGATCCCGAAACCATGCTGTCCCGGCTCGACCGGCGCGACTACCGCGCGAGCGACATCACCCATGCCAGCAATCAATGGGCGTCGGACCGGCAATATTGCGAGCATGTGCGCGATATCGATGCACCCACCCCGGCCCGGTTCAATGCCGATCCGCGCCGGCATTACGAGGCATCGGGATCGGCGGGGCGGATCGGGGTGTTCGCCGTGCGGCTCGATACTTTCGAGGCCGACAAGGACGTGACCGTGTTCTATATCGGCGCCAACGAGCCCAATACCCTGGGCGAGATCCGGCGCGAAATCCTCGCGCGGTTCGAGAACCTGCCCATTGCCGGGGAGTATATCCACCGCGATGCCTATGAAACGGCCCGCATCTACGGCAAGGACCTGTTCCTGTTCATCCGCGCCTTTGGCACCGACAATGTGCCCAAGGCCTATGCCGCCAAAAGCTGGTTCGATGGGCTGACGGAACAGCTGCGGCTGGGCTCAACCATTAGCGACCATGTGTTGACGGCCCTCGCCAAGCTGTGGCCCGAGCATTTACCGGTGCGCATGAACGATTATCGCGACCGGTTCGCCCACCATCTGTTGCTCAAGATGGGTGGCGCGGGCGTAGCCGAAGCGCGCGAGTATCTCAAGGGGCGCCTGCCCAGCGCCGATGCGGACTTCTTCGAGTGCACCCAGGCGGAAGGCGAGGCCGCGTTCCTGCATCGTTTCGTGGTGGGTGGCTCGGTGGTGCGGTATCGAGCAACGCACAAGCAAACCGTCGAAGATATCGTGGCGCTGGATGTTGCCCTGCCCCGCAACGCCGTGGACTGGTTTGAAACCCTGCCGGCCACGATCACCGACCGGATCGAGCGTACGATCTATTGCGGGCACTTTTTCTGCCATGTGCTGCACCAGGAATACCTGGCCAAGAAGGGCGTCGATTGCCACGCGCTCGAAGAAGAGATGCTGGCGATCCTCGACCAGCGGGGCGCGCAATATCCGGCCGAACACAATGTGGGACACCTGTACAAGGCCCAGCCGGCGCTGGAAGAGTTCTACCGCAGCCTTGATCCCACCAACAGCTTCAACCCGGGCATCGGCAAGACCTCGCGGCAGAAGATGTGGGCCTAGATCAGCCCGGCGCGGCCTGGGCCAGCGCCGCTGCGGCGGCCCTGGCCCGGTTCTCGCTGGCATAGATAACCAGGCTCGAAACCAAGATGATCGCGGCACCCGCCAGGGTCAGCGGCCGCGGCAGATCGCCGAAGAACACAAACCCCATCAGGATGGCCCAGGGCAGCTGGGTGTATTGCAAGGGCGCCACCGTGGCGGCGTCGGCGAGCTTGACGGCCCGATTGACCCCGATATGGGCGAGCATGGCCACCGCCCCCAGCGCACCGAGCAGCAGGAAATCGGGCGCGCTCGGCGTGGTCCAGTCGAAGGGACTGAGCAGTAGGCCGGCGAGCAGCGCCCCCACCAACTGGAACAGCACCAAGGTCGTGTCGGGCGTTTGGCGCAGGGTGCGGCCGCTGACGACCATCAGCGCAAAGGCAAGCGTGCCAACCAGAGCGGCGGCAAGCGCCACGAAGTTGATCTCGCCCGAAGGCGTCAGCGCCACCAGAACGCCCAGAAAGCCAAGGCCAATCGCCGCCCAGCGCACCAGCCCGACTTTTTCCTTGAGCAGGAGCGGCGACATGGCGGCGACATAGATGGGGGCTGCCATCCAGTAGGTCATCACATCAGCCAGGGGCAGGTAATACACGGCCCAATAAAAACAGAACACTTCAGCGGTCGAGAACACGACGCGCATGGCCTGGAGCCGCGGCCGCTCCACGGCAAGCAGCGGCCCAAGGCCCGCCTTGCATACAAAGGGCGCAAGAATGACCAAGGCCGCGAGCGAGCGCAGCAGCAGCACCTGCCCCACGCCGTAACTCGAGACCAGCCATTTGCCCATGGCATCGTTGAGCGAGAACAGAAACATCGCGGCGAGCATCACGAGCAGGCCCAGCCGCGCCGGCGACAGGGCTCCAGGCAGTCTCACTGGAGCGCCCCACCGGCGTCGGAGCGGCGGTGGATGGCATCGGGACGGGTGAACACTTGCGGCAGCAGCTCGAGGCCAAGGCCGGGCCCATCCTCCAGCGTGATTTCACCCTTGCTCACCTTGGGAAGCGCCGTGACCAGTTCGGTGTACCAGCCGGTATAGAAGGCCCTCACGGACTCCTGGATCAGCGTGTTGCGAGCATGCAGCGAGAAGTGGCACGACGCCATGAACACCACGGGCCCGGTACAATCGTGGGGCGCCACGGGAATATGATGAGCTTCGGCAAGGGCGGCGATCTTGCGCGCTTCGGACAAGCCGCCGCACCAGGATAAATCAAGCATGGCCACGCCCGCGACGCCCGTCGCCAGATAGTCGCGAAAGGCATGCGGATAGGCCAGGGTCTCGGAAGCGCAGATCATCGCATCGGAATGGGGCGCATAGGCCTTGAGGGTGTCCAGGCTGTCCATGCGCACGGGATCTTCGTGCCAGAAGGTATCGAAGGGCTTGAGCGCACGCGCGATGCGCTGGGCGGCCGGAAGTTTCCACAGGGAGTGGAACTCCACCATGATGTCCATCTTGTCGCCCACCGCCCGGCGAATCCGCTCGAAGGGAGCCAGCGCGGTGGCGAGCTCCGCGGCCGAAATATCAAGGCCGTTGGTGCGCTCGGCCGCCACATCGAACGGCCAGATCTTCATGCCGGTGATGCCATCTTCCAGCAGCGAATGGGCCAACTCGTCGGCGCGGTTCAGGAAAGCGTCCAGGTCTTCATAGGGGCCGGGCGCTGTTTCGCCCATGCCCCAGTTGGCGACGCTTTGCGCCCGGGCATCGCGGATATAACGGTAACCGGCGCAGGTATTGTAGGTGCGGATCGCGTCGCGCGACTTGCCACCGAGGGCCACTGAAACCGGCACGCCCAAAGCCTTGCCGAAAATATCCCACAGCGCGATGTCAACGGCGGAGTTGCCGCGCGTTTCCACCCCGGCGCCGCGCCAGCCGAGATAGCCGATCAGGTCGCGATTGATGGCTTCAATCTGCAACGGATCGCGCCCGATGAGCTTTGGTGCAACGGTTTCATGGATATAGGCCTCCACCGCGGCGGCTCCCATGAAGGTTTCGCCCAAGCCCGTGAGGCCCTCGTCGGTGCGCACGAGAATCCAGATGATGTTGGCGAATTCGGCAAGCCTGAGCGTTTCGACGCCGGTGATTTTCATGCAGCAATCCAGCAGGCCCTCGATCCCGGTCGCCGGGGCGAACCGCTGAAAGGGGTAGGGCAAGAAGGGGACGGAATCTGCGATGCAAGTTCCGTCCGCTGTGTCGCGAGGGGGCGGAGGTTAGCCGCGGATCTCGGCTAGCGCGGCGTTGACGCGCTCGACGACCTCGGGACCGATGGTGGCAGCATTGCGCTCGTAAACGCCCTGCACGGCTTCTCGGATCTCGGCCATGTTTTCTTCGGAGATATCGTTGACCTCAAGGCCCGCATCCTTGATGCGCTGGAGCGACTGCTCGGAAAGCGTCCGGCTGGCCTTGCGCTGGACATCGCGTCCCACCACGGAGCACTCCACCAAAATCTGTTGCTCTTCGGGCGAATAGGTGTCGAAGATCGGCTTGGAGAACAAGACCATGAACGGGGTATAGGCGTGACGGGTATTGGACACATAGTCCTGCACTTCAAAGAAGCGGGAAGTGTCGATGGTCACGTAAGGATTTTCCTGGGCGTCGATGGCGCCGGTTTCGAGCGCAGTGAACACTTCGCCGAAGGCCATGGGCGTGGCGTTGGTGCCCAGGGTCTGGAAAGTATCGAGGAAGATGTTGTTCTGCATGACGCGCACGCGCATGCCCTTGAAATCTTCAAGGCTTTGCACCGGCCGCACCGAATTGGACAGGTTGCGGAAGCCGTTCTCCCAATAGGACAGGTTGACGAGGTTATGCTTGGGCATCATGTCGGCGATGTATTGGCCGAACTCGCCATCCAGCAAGGCATCGGCTTCGGCTTCGCCCGAGATCAGAAACGGCAGATCGAACACGCCCAGCGCCGGCTCGATGGCCACCAGGGGCGAGCTCGAGGAGATCACCATTTCCAGCGTGCCGGAACGCAGGGACTGGGCGGACTGCAGGTCGTCACCAAGCGCCGAGCTCCAGAAGGCGTTGACGGTCCAGGCGCCGCCGGTACGCTCGGTAATGCACTGGGTCATGGCTTCGACGCCATCGCCAACCGGGTGATCGGCGGCAATGCCGTTGGCAATGCGGATGGTGCGCTGGGACACCTGGGCGCTGGCCGGAGCGACCAGGGCCATGATCAGGGTTGCCGATACGCCGGCCGCAAGAATTGCTTTGAGTTGCATTTGATTGTCCTCCTCCTTGGACGTGATCTTTGGTGGTCAGGTCCTCGCGCCAGCCTAGCGGAGCCAGCGTAGCGGCGCGAGAACAAGTTCTGGAAACAGCACGAGGAGCAGCAGCACCAAGCTGTGTGCAACCAGGAACGGCAACACCCCGACGATAACCCGGCCCAACGGAACCCGCGCCACGCCGCTGACGACGTTGAGCACCACGCCAACCGGCGGCGTGAGCAGGCCGATGCAGTTGTTCATGATGAACAACACGCCGAAATATACCGGGTCAATGCCGGCCTGCCGCACGATGGGCATCAGCACCGGCGTCAGGATCAGGATGGTCGGGGTAAGATCGAGTGCTGTGCCGACCACGAAAACCAGCGCCATGATCAGCAGCATCAGCAGCAGCTGATTGCCCATTACCGGTTCGAGAATGCGCGTGATCTCGCCCGGAATATTGGCACTGGTAATCAGCCAGGCCGAAACCAGCGCACCGGCCACGAGGAACAGCACCACCGCAGTGGTCTTGCCGGCCCGCAGGAACACGCCATAAAGCTCGGCAAGCTTTAGTTCGCGATAAACGAACATCCCGACAAACATGGCGTAAACCGCCGCGACCACCCCAGCTTCGGTGGGGGTGAATACGCCGAAACGGATGCCACCCAGGATGATCACCGGCATCATCAGCGCCCAGCCGGCCCGCAGCGTCGCATGACCGCGCGCGGCCCAGTTCTGCCTGGGCAGGGTGGCGACCCCGTCACGGCGTGAAACGATCGCCCAGGTGACGAGCAGGGCGAGGGCCATCAGCAAGCCCGGCACGATGCCCGCCAGGAAGAGCTGGGTGATCGACACATTGGCCGCAACGCCGAACACGATGAAGGCAATCGAGGGCGGAATCACCGGCGCAATGATGCCGCCGGCCGCGATTAGGCCAGCCGAGCGGGGCACGTTGTAGCCAGCCTTGCTCATCATCGGGATGAGGATTGCCGCAAGCGCGGCAGTATCGGCGGCAGCAGAGCCCGACAGCGAGGCCATGATGAGGGCGGCGACAATGGCAACAAAGCCCAGCCCGCCCCTGAGATGGCCAACAAAGGAAATGGCGAAATCGATGATGCGCTTGGACAAGCCTCCGGCATTCATCAACTCGCCGGCGAGGATGAAGAAGGGAATGGCGAGCAAGATGAAGCTGTTGGTGCCATCGACCATGTTCTGGGCCACGATCTGGGCATTGAAGATGCCCAGATAGGTCATCAGCACGATGCCACAGAAAATCAGGGCGAAGGCGATTGGGGCCCCGATCGCCATGGCACCCAGCAGCGAGGACAGAAAAACCAGCAGCGTCATTCGCCACGCTCCAGCAAGCTGTCAACGCTGTCATAATCGCCCACGAAGTGGGCAATTTCCGCATCGGTTACCCGCCCGGTGAGGATCTTGAACAAGCGCCAGATGGCGATGACGCCGATCCCCAGGGCAGTAAAAAAGGTAACGCCAAAAACATACGCCAAGGGCAGTCCGGCCACAGGCGAGCGCATAGTGATGTTGATGGGCGCTTGCAGCCAGGTGCCCCAGAACAGCACCGCCACGCACAGCAGGATCAGCGCATTGCTCAGCGCCATGCAGATGATGCGGCCACGGCGCCCGAAAAGCCGCACCATGGTTTCCACGCCCAGATGCGCGTTTTCGGCAAAGGCGAGCACGGCACCGATAAAGGTGAGCCAAACAAAGAAGAACCGGCTCATTTCCTCGGAAATCACCAGACCGGAATTGAAGCCGTAGCGCAGAACCACATTGAGGAAGATCATCGCCGCCATGCCGGCGAGCAGCAGCACGATCGAAATCTCGATGACCTTGCCGAGGGCCGAAGTGAGCCGCTTCATGGCCAGCATCTCGCGGCCATGACGAACGCCATAGCGCTTGTCACTGTTGAACTTCTCCCTCGTGCCTGCCACGCGGTAGCGGCGGGCTGCTGTCCCCCTCACGGTTGCGCTCGCTCGCGCGCCGATCGGGACGCAGGCTTAAATGACAGCGCATATCACTGTCAATGGCCTACCCGGCGTCGGCGGGTGAGCTGGAGGGATCGCTGGAAATACCCGTATCGCACAAGGTTGTAGGCGGAAGCGAGATGCTCGTCGATTTCGTCGAACTGCACCCCGATCTGGACGCCGTGGTTGGCAACAATGGCAGCGCCCAGCGAGCTGCTGCTCGCTGGGAGGTTCAAGCCCGCAGCCGCAGGCTGCCGGTGCCGCCCAGGGCGCGGACCGAATGCGTGCCTGCATCGATCGCAGCGGCAAGACAGGTGCGGCTGTCGGCGCCATCAAGCCAAGCATGCAGAAAGCCGGCGTTGAAAGCGTCGCCAGCGCCGGTGGTGTCCACCACCTCGACGCGCGGGCTGGGCAGATGCAGGGTTTCGCCCGCCGCTGCCAGCATGGCGCCATCGGCGCCGCATTTAAGCGCAACGATGGGGAAGTGCTGCGCCAGCTGGGCCAGCGCCAGCTCCGGCTCGGTTTGACCGGTGAGCGCCACGGCTTCCTCCAGGTTGGGCAGGAAGATGTCGGCGCCGGCCGCCCGCTCGAAGAAGCGGGGATCGCGGATCAGTTCGTCGTCCCAGCTGGGGTCGAGGGACACGGTCAATTGCTGCCGCTTGGCCAGGGCGATGGCGTCGCTGGCTTCATGGAGCGTGGCGTATTCGGCGATGTGCAGATGGGCGGCCCGGGGCCAGGCGAGGCTGGATTCGAGGCTGGCGGGCCGCGCATGTCCGGCCCGTCGGGACAAGAACGCCCGGTCGCCGCCCTCGACCATGACTGCGGTCAATTGCGGGCCAGCGGTGGCGTCGCGGTCAAGGAACTGCAGGTCCAGGCCCAATTGTTCGATTTCGGGCGCCAAAGACAGGGACAGC
>JAQGKH010000360.1 GCA_028290225.1 Devosia sp.
CGTTGGGTTGGCCGCCGCTGCTGGCGCGACCAGAAAGAATGCCGCGACGGCGGCGCCTATAAGTTGCTGCTTCATGCCGCCCTACCCGCTTCAATGATTGATCGCCACTTCGTCGCCCAGATATTGCACATACCGCCGAGCTGGTCTTCGACCATGTATTCCTCGACCTTGCCGGAGAACGGGCAGAGCTTCACGTTTAGGCGCCTGTTTGCCAGCCTCCATGATCCTGGGCCACTTCCCGCCTAGATGTTGAGCATGGCGCCAAGTGCCAGGATCACGCGCAGCGATCCCCTGCTTCGTCGAAGAGGTGCACGGATGCGAGATTGGGTTGGAAGTTCATCACCGTCCCCGGCGCGACGTCGAGGCGGTGCCGCACCAGGCTGGTGAGCGTCGACTGGCCCAGCTTGAGGATCAACTGGGTTTCGGACCCCATAGGCTCGACAACGAGCACTTGCATGGGGATACCAGCAGGGTCGGGGACCAGGTGCTCGGGGCGGATGCCGTAATGTCTGGCCGTGGCGCTCGACCGGGCGGTGGGGAGGAGGTGCCCGTCCGTGGTGACAAAGCCCCCGTTTTTCAGCTCACCCTCGACGATGTTCATCGAGGGTGAGCCGATGAACTGGGCCACGAAGATGTTGTTTGGATAGTCGAACAGCTCGATGGGCGAGCCCATCTGTTCGATCTTGCCGTCCCGCATCACCACGATGGTATCGGCCATGGTCATCGCCTCGACCTGATCATGGGTGACATAGATGGTCGTGGTCCGGACGCGCTGGTGCAGTTCCTTGATCTCGGCGCGCATCTGCACCCGGAGCTTTGCATCGAGGTTGGAGAGCGGTTCATCGAACAGGAACACTGCGGGGTTGCGCACCACGGCCCGCCCCATGGCGACGCGCTGCCGCTGTCCGCCCGAGAGCTCGCGCGGATAGCGGCCAAGCAGGTTCCCCAGGCCCAGCATCTGTGCTGCCTGCTCGACCTTGGCCTTTGCAGCAGTCTTGTCCACCTTCTTCATGCGCAATGAGAAGGCCATGTTCTCGGCGACGGTCATGTGGGGGTAGAGAGCGTAGCTCTGGAACACCATCGCGATGTCGCGTTGCTTGGGCGGCAGGCCGTTCACGACCCGGTCGCCAATGGCGATGGTGCCGCCCGAGATCCCCTCCAGTCCCGCTACCATTCGCAGCAGGGTGGACTTGCCACAGCCGGAGGGGCCGACAAGCACGACGAACTCCCCCTCAGCGATATCGATGGAAACGCCCCTGAGCACTTCAACGCTG
Source organism: Devosia sp. (assembly GCA_028290225.1). GTDB lineage: Bacteria > Pseudomonadota > Alphaproteobacteria > Rhizobiales > Devosiaceae > Devosia. The sequence continues at coordinate 1,275 of JAQGKH010000360.1, forward strand.
CCATAGCGCTTGAGAGCGTTGGTGATCTTGACTGGTGCCATTTGCGAAGTGCCTTGTTGAGCTTGATATTACCCCTTCACCGCACCGGCCAGAATGCCCTGAACGAGCTGCTTCTGAACGCGCACGAGAAGAGGGATGAGCGGCAGGAGGATAAGGACGCCGCCTGCTGCAATGAGATCGTATGGGGTGGTGTTGGCATCCGCCCGAACGGGAACTTCGAACAAGCGAACAGTTAGCAGCCGCGTTTCGGGGGAGGCGGTAAGCGTGAAGGCGTAGAGGAACTCGTTCCAGCCCGCGATGAAGAGCAGCAGGAAAGTCACCGCGAAGGCGGGCATGGCGATGGGAAATATAATCCTGAACAGCGTGCTGAAGAGGCCCGCGCCGTCAATCCACGCCGCTTCGTCCAGTTCCCTGGGTATGGACCGGAAATAGGCAAACAGGGTGAGGAAGGCAAAGGGGATGCCATCCGACATGAAGATCAGGATGAGACCGATATGCGTGTCCAGCAGGCCCAGATCGTTGTAGGCGATGAAAACGGGCCCCAGGGTCACCATGCCCGGGATTGCGACTGTGGCCACCAGCGCGCTGTAGAGCGCCGACTTGCCAACGAAGTTCATGCGGCTGAACCCGTAGGCCGCCAGCCCGCCGAGCAAGGTCGCTCCCGCTGCCGCTGCGCCCGCAACCAGTACGGTGTTCAAGAGGCTGCGGAAGTAGTTCCACGCCTTCATCACGAATGGATAGGCGTCGATGGTGGGATTGCGCGGCCAAAGCGTTGGCGGCAGCCGGTACGCCTCGCCCGGCGGCTTCAGCGAGGTGATAACCATGTAGTAGATCGGGAAGGCGAGCATCACCAGGACGATGAGCAACACGCCGTATTGAGCCGAACGGCCCAGCCGCTGCTGGAGGATCGGGTGCATCTCAAAGTCCACTTCTGTTCGCACGATAAAGGCGCCAGGCGAAGAAGCCGCCGATGGTCACGCTGCATAGCAGAAGAAGCAAGTTGATCGCCGAACCGTAGCCGTAGCGAAGCTCCTGGAAGAACCGGGAATAGGCATAAACGGCGAGCGTTTCTGTTGCAGTCCCCGGTCCGCCCCGGGTCAGGCCGTTGATCTGCTCGAACGTCTGCACTTCAGCCATGCCGCGCAGCATGACGATCAGATAAACCGTCGGCATCAACATCGGCAGCGTCACGAACCAGAAGCGTTGAAGTATGTTGGCCCCATCCACCTCTGCGGCCTCGTAAAGCTCCTTGGGCAAGGCAGCCAGCCCGGCCATGAAGATCAGGGCGCACCAGGAAACGTTCTTCCAGACAGTGACCACGATCACCGATACGCGGGCCGTGTTGGCGTCGCTCAGCCAGCGGATTGGCGAGCTGATCACTCCCAGGTCTCGAAGCACGGCATTCAGGATGCCGCCGTCTTCGTAGAACATGATCTTCCACACGGTTGCCGCCAGCAATGGCGCCATCACCCAGGGCAGCAGCATGATGAAGTTGCTCAGCCAGCGGCCACGCAGGCTCTGCATCAACAGCAGCGCGAGCATCAAGCCCAGGAAGACCTCGAGGGCTACGCTGACGAAAGTGTAGATCAGGGTAAAGGCCAGCGAGCCGATCAACCTTTCGTCCCTGATCAGGAATTCATAGTTGGCCAGCCCGATGAACCGCCCCGGATTGGTGATCGAGCGGTTGGTGAAGCTCATCCATACCGTCTGGAACAGCGGCACGATGCTGTAGGTCAGTCGCAGCACGATGGCTGGCAAGATGATCAGGTATGCAAAGGAATTAGGCCCCGACATCATTGTCCGGAGGCGCCCGCCCAAGGATAGCGGCGCTGTCGCCATGTCAGGCGAGATCGTCATGGTGGTATAGCCCTCATCGGTTGTGTTTGGCCGCCCGTTGTCAATGTCACGGGCGGCCCGGGGGCGGCAGACGAGTCAGGAGGAGCTGGCGTCCAGGATCAGGACAGCTTGATCAGGCTGTACTCGTCGGCGGCCCAGCGCTGCGCGTCTTCGGGCGTGCGTTGACCTGAGAGGATATAGCTACCCAGCTTGTCGAACATCGACCACAGCTGCGTCACCTGGGGCGAGCTGATGATCGGCTCGCGGAACTTCGCGCCCGCGATCAGGTCGGACCAGGGGACATCCAGGCTCAGTGCGGGCACCTTTGCCTTGATGTCGGCATCCTCGAACAAGGAGCGGTAGGGCGGAGCGGCGGTCTGGGCCAGGCAGATCTCCTTGACGATCTGCGGGCTCGAGATCCAGTTGATAACCTCAGTGGCGGCTTCCTTCTTCTTGGAAGCCTTGGGCATCATCGCGCCCCAACCATGTGCCAGGCCGGTGTTTCCCGCCGGACCGGCAGGCCAGGGCGATACACCGAGGGTTTCCTTGGTGATCGTGCTTCCTTCGACCCCGAGGATGTTGCGCAGCCCTCCTTCGTAAGTCCACCACATGCCCGCCTTGCCGGCAGCCGCGAGCGCTTCCACGGCAGCGTTGTCTTCGCTGACGGTCGAAGGCGGCGTGATCTTATCCTTCTGCACCCAATCGGACATGAACTGGAAGGCCTTGAGCGAATTGGGATCGCTGAGGCTGTTCAGATCGCCTCCAGCCTGATTGAGCATCAAGAGCACGGTGTTGAAGGCATGTCCTTCGCCGCCCAGCGGACGCCAACCATAAACGCCGGCATTTGCATCAGTGACGCTCTTGGCCGTTTCCACCATCTCTTCCCAGGTCTTGGGCGCAGCCTTGACCAGGGATTTGTTGTAGAAGAAGGGCTCCAGGCCCATGGTGAAGAAAGCGCGGTAAACGCCACCTGCCGCATTGTTCAGGTCAGCGATGTTCTGGACAGTGTCCGCACTGTTCTTGGTCCAGGCGTCGGTACCGCTCAGATCCTCGGCCCAGCCGTTCATGCCCCACAGCCCACCGATAAGATCGTCGGCGAACATGACATCCAGGCCATCATAGCCCGTTTGCCCCCACAGGGTGATCTTCTGCATCACGTCGTCCCACTTGGAGGGGAGGACGTCGTAGTTGATCTTCACGCCAATTTCGCTCTCGGCGCGAGCGAACAGATCCATCAACACCGGGCTGTTCCAGCCGATCATGTTGATCTCGTTCACCCCTTGGGCACGCACATGCGGAGCCATTGCCAGGGTCGCCCCGGCCGCGGCGGTCGATTGTAGGAATTTTCGGCGTGATAGAGTGGTCGTGAACATGGTTTCCTCCCTGGGTTCACTGGTTGCAGATGTCGATTGCCTGCGGCCCTAATCCGCGAAGCTGGGGACGTCCACGGCGGCTCCGTCCGCCATGGCCGATTGGTGTGCTGCAATCCCGGGCGCCGTCCATCGCGCACCTGTACGTGCGTCTACTTGAGCCTTGCGTCCTTCAACAATCGATCGAACAAATTCATGCACCAGGTGAGGGTGGGAACCCGAGTGGCCACCGCCTTGCACGAATGACAGGTGCTTTCCGTCCGAGAACACCGCCTTGCGCGTGTAGGGGGCAATCTCGCTCGGCAGGAGATCCTGGCGATCGGGCGGCTGCACGGCTTCGTGCAGGATCTTCCGTCCTCGGCCAGTGCCGGGCTGTGGCAGCGAGAAGATCATGGGATCCTCCTCCTCAATCTGCTGCCATTCAAACCCGAGCTTGTCGCCATAGATCGCAAAGGATTCCGAATAGGGCCTGACAGTCTGGAACAGCGATCGCGTGACCTCGACCGCGACATCGCTGTCGCGCAGGCGGAAGATGGCGGTCTCCACCGGATAGGGATTGCCGTAGGGTTTTGTGCGCTCCTCCGGCAGGCGCCCCGATCCAAAGCAATGTACGCGCTCAACACCGGTGGCGAGCAGCTTGAGCACGGGGGAGATGGCATGGGTCATGTAGTGATGCGGAGGCAGGCCCATCCAGTACTCAGGCCAGCCTTCCATATCCTGCATATGACCGCCGCGAGCGAAGGAAATATCGCCGAATTCGCCCTTGTCAAAGAGGTCCTGCACCATCAGGAACTCGCGGGTATAAACCGCCGTTTCCATCATCATATAGTTCTTGCCGGAGCGGTCCTCGGCCTCGATGATCCTGTGCAGGTCCTCAAGGCTGGTCGCCATCGGCACGGTGCACGCGCAATGCTTGCCTGCATTCAACACCTTGATCGCCTGCTCGGCATGGAGTGGGATGGGGGTAACGAGATGGACAGCGTCCAGGTCAGGGTCCTCCAGCGCTGCATCCAGCGAGCTGTAGGAGCGCTCGATGCCGAAGCGCTGACATGCCTGCTGCAACTTGTCCGGGTTGCTGTCGTGCAGGGCTACCCATTCCACATCCGGGTGGTCGCGATAGATGGGGGCAAATTCTGCACCAAAACCAAGCCCGATAAGGGCCACGCGCGGCTTCATTCTGAGTCTCTCCTCCATGCTCCCCGTCGTTTTTTGGAGGAGCATGGCTAGAATTAAACGTTTTTTTTGAGCGTGTAAAACGTTTATTTCTACGCTAGGGAGTGGGGAGGAGAGTTGATTATGATCGACAAGAAGGGGGACGCAAGGCCCTCAATTCACAGTGTGGCGGCCTATGCTGGGGTGTCGATAGCCACGGTGTCCAAGGTAATGCAGGGCGTCGCGACCGTTCGCAAGGAGAACGTGATCGCCGTTCAGAACGCCATCGAAGCCTTGGGGTACAGGATCAATCCTCTGGGCGCCGAATTGCGACGGGGTCAGCGCAAGCTGGTGGGCACCATAATCGCCGACTTTCAAAGCCTGGACTCCGCGCACCTTCTTTCCGCGTTGGAGCGGCATGTGGAGAGCCGTGGCTACACCCTCATGGCAGCGTCGAGCCGCGGTTCGGAGGATCGCGAGGCAGAACTGGTCGGGCGCATGCAGGATTGGCGGGTGGCCGGCCTCGTTGTGGAATCGGTGCCAGGAAGCAAGAAGGTTTCGTTGCTGCTTCAAGACGGCCCCCCAGCGGTGTTCCTGGGCAATCGTTCGGCCGAGGGGGTGCACGACCTGGTCGTGGATGATGTGCCCGCAGCAATCCGGGAAGCCACCAAGATGGGCCGGCGTCGCGCGCGCAGCATCTTCCTTCCTGCCCAAACCGGCAATGAACACCTGAAGTCTGCCATTGATCAGGCAGGCGACTGCCTCGTGCACAGGCTTGCGGATCTGGATATCTCGGGGCCGACCTTCCTCATTTCGGGCGCCGATGAAGCCCGGGAGTTTCGCAAGATGGTAGACGAAAGTGCCGCGCTCCGAACGACATACTTCCAGTCCGACATCGACAGCGCATCGCTTGCAGCAGTTGAGCAGTTGTTCGACAGGTTCGAAGATCCCGAGGCGCCCAGGCAGACCCGGCAGGTGCCGATGAAGGTCTGGTCGCCGATCTCTCATGCCTAGGGCAAACTGCGCCGATAGGTGACCGGCTCAACTCTGCCCTTCGCTCGTCGTGCGCAAGCTGTCGATGATGGCTTTGGGGGCAGGCAGGTGCCAGATCACCTGATAGGCTTCGATGACGTCGAATGGGGTTACGTCACGGCCGGCCAGCGCCACCCATGGCGGTACCGGCAAGCCGAGCAAGGCCGCGAGCGTCACCCGTGCCGCTGCACTGCCCTGGTCATAGGGCATCTGCGCCCCCACTCCCTTGATCATGCCATGGCGAGCCATGTCGATGGCAACTTCGTTGCCCAGGTCGACGGTGGTGATGGCAATGTCGCGCCCTTGCCGTGCCAGCGCTCGCGCCGCCTTCATCGCCGGCACGTCCCAGACGGCAAAAATGCCCGACAGGTTGGGAGTCTTTTCGACCATTGTGAGCGCCGCCTGGCCCGCGAAGTCGAGCTCGGCAAAGCGCTCGCGCACCAGGGTGACGTCAGGGCGATTGCGGCTCATCCATTTGCGAAACGCGATCTCGCGCTCATGGGTCGCGTAAAAGTCGATCCCGTAACCGAGAATGCCCGCAGCGCCACCCTGGGGAATATGGGCCGACAACATGGCGGCACAGCTTTGCCCCAAACCGAAATTATCGGTTGAAACGACGCTGGCATAATCGGTGCCCGGCAACATGCCGGTTGGCGCATTGTCCAGCAGCACCAGCTTGCGGCCGCTCTGCGTCAGGCTGCGGTGAGCCGCGGCAACCCGCGCATTGCCGATGGGGATCGAAATGACCGCATCAACGGGCTCGCCCGCCAGCCGGTTCAGCGCGGCGATCTGCAGTTCAACGTCGAAATTGCAGTCGACCACCTCGACCAGGGCCGCCGAATAAAGGCCCAGGGTCGCGGCAATGCCGGCCAGTTCCTGCTTGGACCAGTCGCTGGTGGTGGTGTGCAGCACCACCGCAACCGAAAAGCGGCGAGCCCGCGCCTGGTCGGCATCGGCGGCAGTCAACTGGATTTGGTCGGCGGGTACGGCCCGCTCTCCGTGGGGGCCCAGACCTGCGATCACGGTGGCAGTGTCCCTCTGCCTTTGATCCAGCGACTTGCTGCTCATGGCGAAGCTCGCCCGGTCGGAGTTGCCGTCTTGAGAGCCAACATTTCGCTGTAACGCTCCATGCTCCTTTGGAAATCGGGATGGAGCAGGGGCGAGCCGTGCCCGATCCAGCCCCGCAAAATGGAAGGCGAGAACAATTCTTCCACCACCACCTGTGCCGCCCCCACCAGGCCAGAGGAGGCCCCCATTTGCGAGCGCATGATCTGCAGGTCGCGCGTCGCCATCGGGTGGGACTGACGATATACCGCCTCGCGAATGCCCGCGAGCAGGCTGTCTCCGCCCGATTCGGCAACGACCCCGCCGATAACGATGAGTGCGGGATTGAGCAGGTTCACCAGCGGCGCCAAGGCCTCGCCCACCATGCGGCCGCAACGGCCAAGCAGTTCAACGCAGAACAAGTCACCCAACTGCGCCGCATGCCCGATATCAACCACCGATACTTCGCCATACCGCGCCAGCGCCTGCGCCAGATAAGGGCTGCGGCCGTCCTCTGCCGCGGCGGCCCCTTCCCGGGTGATGGCATCGGCGCCCGCGATGGCTTCGAGCAGCTCGTCGCCGGTCCTGCTGTGCCCGATCATGCCCGCCGCGCCCTGGGCGCCTCGGTGCAAATGGCCCTCGGAAATCACGCCTGCCCCGATCGAGCGACCAAGCTTGACATAGATGATGTCGCTCAAGCCCCGGCCGCCGCCGGACTTGGCCTCGCCCATTGTCATGGTCTGCACGCCGCTGCGTGCAAAGATCGGCACCCCGAAGCGCAGGGCCAGATGCTCGAGGAACGGGAAATCCTGCCAGGAGCGCAGTGTCTGCAGCACAGACACCGTTTCGAAGTCCGCCGCAGGCTTTTCAATGGGGCCGGGCAGGGCCAGGCCGATGCCCCAGGGCGCGGGTTTCTCGGTTTCCTTAAGCAGCCATTCAAAGATGGTCGCGAGCCGATCGAGGATAGCCTCCGGGCCGGCGTCCAGCTGGGCGGCCTCATGGTGCTCCACCAGCAGTTGCCCGTTGAGATCGGCAATGCCAAGCGCGATGGAACTCTGATCAATCGCCGACACCAGCAGTGAGCCGGCATCCTGGCGGAACTGCATGTGCCGCGGAGCTCGGCCGCCGGTGGTTTGCCCGAGCTCGCCCTCCCGCAGCAATCCCAACTCGATCATGGTCGCTAGCCGGTCAGCGACCACGGCGCGCCCGAGTTCCGAGCTGCGCTCAAGTTCCTGCCGCGTCGTGGCGGTTCCGGTGCGCACCAGATTGAGCAACAGCGCCAGGCTGGCCTGGGCGGCATCGACGGTCCGGGGGCGGCCGACCGATCGCAGCGCTGCCTTTCCGTCTGCCACTCTCATTCCCCGATGTGCCCCTGAATGCCGGGGACCCTAGCCCGAGAGGTTTCCGGCATCAAGGCCAACTTATGTGCATTTTCCAGCAGAAGCCTGCGGACTTATGCGGTTTTAATGTTGACTTCAGGTTTTTGAACTGCGTAACTTCGAGGAACAACAGAGCGGCCATCGAGCCGACGGATCCGGTTCCGCCGGACCACAACAGGGGAGAAACGCATGGCTGTTAAACTGGCCTACCACGCCAATTGTTGGGGGCCGCTCGGCGGCAATGCAGTGGGAGTGACCTCGGTCACCCAGCTGACCTACCGGACATTTGCCGACATGGACCGCGCCTTCGCCGATATTGCCCGGGCCGGCTATCAGGGCGTCGAGATATTCGACGGCAACCTTCTCGATGAAACGCCGGCTGCCATGCGCAGCAAGCTGGCCCAGGCCGGGCTCGAACTAGTGTCGACCTATTCGGGCGCCAACTTTGTGTTCCCCGATATTCTGGCGGAAGAGCTGGCACGCATCGAGCGCGTCGCCGGCGCAGCTGCCGAAGCAGGCGCCACCCATTACGTGATCGGCGGCGGAGCCAAACGCGCCAACGGCATTCAGGCGGACGACTACCAGCGCCTGGGTGCAGCGCTCGATCAGGTCGGTGAAATCGCCAGGCGTTCCGGCTTGCGGGCCCATTATCATCCGCACCTGTCCACCATCGTGGAAGGACCGGCGGAAGTGAGCAAGATCTTTGGTCTCACTAGTCTCGATTTCTGCCCCGATACCGCTCATCTGGCGGCTGCCGGTGGCGATCCGGCTGCACAGGTGCGTGAATTCGCCGGGCGCGTCAGCCTGGTTCATCTCAAGGGCCTGCAGCGCGAGCCTTTCGCCTTTACCCCGCTTGATACCGGGGACCTGGACAACGGCGCGGTCATCCAGGCGCTCAAGGACACCAATTATTCCGGCTGGGTCATGGCCGAACTCGATAGCTGGCCCGATCCCTATGAAGGGGCGGTGCGCAGCCACGCATACCTGAGCCGGCATTTCGCCTGATCGGGACATCACCAAAGCAACCCAACGGGAGGAAACCATGGGACATTTCAAGACAACGGCCTTGCTGACCGCAGCATTGCTGGCCGGCACCATCGCCGGCACAGCTTTCGCACAAAGCCCCGACGAGGCGCTGGCGGCACTGGCCAGCCAGACGCTCAGCACCGGCCCGGGGGGCGAAAGCCCCGTTTCGGCTTCGGAAGTCAATCTGACGGACGAAGAACTGGCCCAGATCAAGGCCATGGGCGCCACCGCCGCCATCGTCATGCATTACGGCGGCGACGATTGGAGCCAGGCTCAGATCAACGGCCTCGAAACTCAGTTCGAGGCCATGGGTATCGAGGTGATCGCCACCACCGATGCTGGCTTCAACTCGGCCAAACAGGTTTCCGACATCGAAACCATCATGGCGCAGAACCCTGATATCATTGTCTCGATCCCGACCGACCCGACCGCTACGGCAAGTGCCTATCGTCAGGCGGCCGAGGCGGGTGTTACCCTTGTCTTCATGGACAATGTTCCAACCGGGTTCGTGGCCGGGACGGACTATGTCAGCGTGGTTTCCGCCGACAATTATGGCAACGGCGTCGCCTCGGCCCACCTCATGGCCAAGGCCCTTAACGGCGAAGGCCAGATCGGCGTCGTGTTCCACGCGGCCGACTTCTTCGTGACGCGCCAGCGTTACGACGCATTCAAGACCACTATCGAGCAGAACTACCCCAATATCGAAATTGTCGCCGAACAGGGGATCGGTGGTCCGGACTTCACGGGCGATGCTGACCGCGCCGCCTCGGCGATGATGGTGGGCAATGCCAATATCGACGGCATTTGGGCCGTCTGGGACGTGCCGGCTGAAGGCGTGATCGCGGCCGCTCGGGCCAATGGTCGCGATGACCTCGTCATCACCACCATCGATCTGGGCGAGAATGTTGCCATCGACATGGCGCGCGGCGGTTTCATCAAGGGCTTGGGCGCCCAGCGGCCCTTCGACCAGGGCGTGACTGAAGCCAAGCTGGCTGGCTATGGCCTGCTTGACAAGGAGGCGCCTGCTTACGTGGCCCTGCCGGCCTTGCCTGTGGAGCAGTCCAATCTGCTCGATGCCTGGCAGGCGGTTTATTCCACCGAGGCTCCAGCCACGGTCAAAGATTCCATGAACTAGGTGCCCCTCCCTGCACCTAAGCGGGGGCGGTCCTCCATGAATCCGCCCCCGCACCTTCCCGATGCTTAAGTGAGACAGCAAATGCAAAAGCTTAATGTCGCCATGATCGGCGGCGGTTTCATGGGCAAGGCCCATGCCATGGCCTATGCCTCAATGCCGATGTTCTTCTGGCCGGCGCCCGCAATTCCGGTGCGCAAGGTGGTGGTGGACGTCAACCAGGAAATGGCCGAAACAGCCCGCGACCGCTTCGGCTTCGAGGAGGCTTCGAGCGATTGGCGTGCGGTGATCGCCCGGCCCGATATCGACATCGTCGACATCTGCACGCCCAACAATTCCCACGCCGAGATCGCCATTGCCGCCGCTCAGGCCGGCAAGCACATCATCTGCGAAAAGCCGCTGGCGCGAACCGGTGCTGAATCAAGGACCATGCTCGACGCCGTCAACGCGTCCGGCTCCATCCACATGGTGGCGTTCAACTATCGCCGTACCCCCGCCGTCGCCCTGGCCAAAAAGCTCATCGAGGAAGGCCGGATCGGCGACATCCTCAATTTCCGCGGCACCTACCTGCAGGACTGGTCGGCCGATCCGGATGCGCCGCTGTCCTGGCGCTTCCAGAAGTCGATCGCCGGTTCCGGCACCGTGGGCGACATCGGCACCCACGTGGTCGACCTGGCGCGCTACCTGGTCGGCGAGATCGGCGCCGTCAACGCGATGGTGCACAACTATATCCCGACCCGCCCGCTGCAGTCCGGCGGCGTGGACAAACTGGGCGCGGCCCAGAAGCAGGCGGCCGGCCCGCGCGGGACAGTCGACGTCGACGACGAGATGCTCACCATGATGCGTTTCAAGAA
>JAQGKH010000021.1 GCA_028290225.1 Devosia sp.
TGTTGGGCCGCCAGTACTGATCGATCGGATAGAAGCCATAGATGAAGAAGTTGAAGCGCGCCCCGATATAGGCCCAGCACGCACCGACATTCTCGACCCGGCACTGCTCCACCGTGCCGCCGGGGAACACCGCACGGCCGATCAGATAGTTATAGAGGGGCGGCACGATCCAGAGCAGGAACAGCAAGCCCAGGATGGTGAGGGCGGAATCCAGCGGGGTCGCAAAGAGATTCCTGCGCAGCCAGGCGCCTGCCCCGCCGACGCGACCCGGCGCGGGCCGCGCGGGCTCAAAGTCGCTGCGAACAAAAAGGACATCTTTTTGCATGGTCTAGCGCTCCACCAGCGCAACGCGCCCGTTGTACCAGTTCATGAATGCCGAGGTCAGCAAGGACAGCGTCAGGTACACCGCCATCGTCATGGCGATGACTTCGATGGCCTTGCCTGTCTGGTTGAGCGTGGTGCCGGTGAAGACGTTGACCAGTTCCGGATAGCCGATCGCGGCGCCGAGGGAGGAGTTCTTGGTGAGGTTCAAATATTGACTGGTCAGGGGCGGAATGATCACCCGCATGGCTTGGGGAATGACCACCAGGCGAAGCCGGTCGCCTTCCTTGAGGCCCAGGGATTGAGCGGCTTCGGTCTGGCCATGGCTGACTGCCCGGATGCCGCCACGCACGTTCTCGGCAATAAATGCGGCGGTGTAGATGGTCAGCCCGAACACCAGGGCCACCAGTTCAGGGGGAAGTTGGACGCCGCCACGGAAGTTGAAGCGTTCGAGCACCGGCAATTCGAAGGTGACCCCTGCTCCGCTCAACACAAAGCCCAGCCCGACTATGGTCACGAACAGGACCACCGAGGTGATGAACACAGGAAAGCGCTGCCCCGTTGCTTCCAAACGACGCCGCGCCCAGGTGGACAACGCCACGATGGCTGCAATGGCCAGGGCGATGGCGACATAAACCCAGGCAAATTGCTCATCAAAGATCGGCCGGGGGATCATCAGGCCGCGCTGGTTGATGAAGACATCGAAAGGCAGGGCAATGGACTGGCGCACCGCCGGCATGGTCTTGAGAACTGCGAAGTACCAAAAGAACAGCTGCAGCAGCAGCGGAATGTTGCGGATGATTTCAACGTAAACGGTGGCGAAGCGCGAGATCAGCCAGTTGGAGGACAGGCGCGCAATTCCGAGCGTAAAGCCGAGCAAGGTAGCGCAAACAATGCCAATCGCGGCCACCAGCAAGGTGTTGAGCAAGCCGGCCAGAAAAGCCTGCCAGTACAGCGAACTGCGTGTCCAGGTGAACAAGGTGAAGCTGATGTCGAAGCCGGCGGTACGAAACAGGAAATCAAAGCCGGTGGTCTTGTTCTGGGCCGCAAGGTTCTGGACCGTGTTGAGGACGATCCAGCCGAAAAAGGCGAGCACCGCGGCGGCAACCAGGATCTGGTAGAGGATGCCCCGAAACACCGGATCATTGAACAAGGAGCTGCGCGGTGCTGGGGTGCGCAAGGTGTCTTGCATGGCCATGTGGCATGCGTTCCTTTCGTGATGAACCGGCAAGCGGAGGCATGGGGAAGCATGAGACGGCCAGCTTGGCGCCGCGGGCAGTCCAGCGTCCTCAAGCACGCATCAAACCGGTTCGAATCAAAACCGGCGCCTTCTGGGGAAAGCGCCGGCTGGTGGTTCGAGCTTAGCGGATCGGCGGAGCGTATTGCAGACCGCCGTCGGTCCACAGGGCGTTGAGGCCGCGCTCCAGCGCAATATCGGTATCGGGACCAACATTGCGATTGAAAGCCTCCCCGTAGTTACCGACGAGCTTGATGATCTGGTAAGCCCAATCTTTGGTCAGGCCGATGGGGGTGCCAAAATCGCCTTCAACGCCGAGCAGGCGCTTGATGGCCGGGTTGTCGGAGCCCAGCATTTCATCGACATTGGCGGAGGTTACGCCCAGTTCTTCGGCTTCCAAGAGGGCGAAATAGGCCCAGCGGTTGATGTTGAACCAGAGATCGTCGCCCTGACGCACCACGGGACCCAGGGGCTCCTTGGAGATGATCTCGGGCAGAATGACGTGTTCGGCCGGATTGGCGAATTTCGAGCGTTCGGCGGCCAGGGCCGAGGCGTCGGTGGTGTACACGTCGCAGCGACCGTCTTCATAGGCCTTCACGACTTCGTCCTGATCGACAAACACCACAGTATTGAATTCGAGATTGTTGGCGGCGAAGTAGTCCGCGGCGTCGAGTTCGGTGGTGGTGCCCGATTCGATGCAGATCGCGGCGCCCGACAGGTCCATGGCGGAGGCGATGCCATCAGCTTCGCGCACCATGAAGCCCTGGCCGTCATAATACATGGTGCCGATGAACTTGATGCCCAGATCGGTATCGCGGCTCATGGTCCAGGTGGTGGTGCGGGACAGGATGTCGATTTCGCCAGCGGAAAGGGCGGCGAAGCGCTCCTGCGAGGTCAAGGGCGTGTAGCGGACGGCTTCAGCATCGTTGAAGATGGCAGCTGCCACTGCACGGCAGAAGTCCACTTCAAGCCCGGCCCACTTGTTGTTGGCGTCGGGCGCCGAGAACCCGGCTACACCCCCGGTCACGCCGCATTGAACATAGCCCTTGGCTTTGACATCGGCGAGCGTATCGGCGTAGGCGGCGGTCGCGGTGAGGCCAAAGGCGGCGGTCACAGCGAACTTTACAAGCGTCTTGTGCATTCGGTTGCCTTTTGTTTCCTGACTAGTCTCCCACAGCTCGCACGGCAGGCGCCCGGCTCTGGCTGCACCGCCGCTTTGTTCGCGACTTTGATGCTGGTATGCATCGAAGCGGCTATTGCCAATTGCGTCAAGAGCCGTACGGTCCTCCTACTCGCAATTCTGGCTTATTTTTAGCCAACCTCGTAAGTTGACGTAGAAGTGAGCACAAATGAACAGCCATGACCCTGCTGACGGCGCGTTCTCGGTAGAAACGCTGCTGACCCATACCGGGCGTTCGCCAGACGATCAGTTCGGCTTTGTGAACACCCCGGTTTACCGAGGCTCGACTGTGCTGTTCCGGAGCTTGGCTGATCTGGAGGCGCAGCAACAGCGCTTTCTTTATGGTCGCGCCGGCAACCCCACCACAGCCAGTGTTGAAGCGGTGGTCACCGCGCTGGAAGGCGCGTATCGCAGCCTGCTGCTGCCTTCGGGGCTGGCGGCGATCACGGTTGCCTTGCTCGCTTGCGTCAAGGCGGGGGACGATGTGCTGATTTCCGACAGCGCTTATGATCCGGTGCGCAAGTTCGCGGACGGCTTTCTGGCGCGCATGGGGGTTACAGCCCGGTATTATGATCCGCGGATCGGCGCCGGGCTAGCGGGGCTGATGCAGCCCAACACTACGGCAGTGCTGGCGGAGAGCCCGGGCTCACTCACGTTCGAGGTTCAAGATCTGCCCGCTTTGGCGGCCGCGGCGCATGCGGGCGGCGCGCGGCTGCTGGTGGACAACAGCTGGGCCAGCCCGCTGTATCACCGCCCCCTGGCATTAGGCGCCGATATCGTGATCCATTCGGGCACCAAGATGTTCGTTGGGCATTCCGATGCGTTTGCCGGCACGATCTCGACCACCGAAACGGCGTGGAGCGATGTGCTGCAGGCCAGAACGCTGCTGGGGTTCTTCACCTCCGGCGATGAAGCCTTCCTCGTGGCGCGAGGGCTTCGGACCTTGGCGATTCGCATGGGTGAGCACCAGAAGCGGGCGCTGGAGATCGCCGGATGGCTGGAGGAACAAGCCGAAGTGGAGGCGGTGTTGCATCCTGCCCTGCCCAGCCATCCCGACCACACCTTGTTCAAGCGCGACTTTTCCGGTTCGGGCAGCCTTTTTGGCCTGCTGCTGCCCCCGGCTCCGAGGGAAGCCGTGGCCGCGTTCGTCGATCATCTCGCGCTGTTTTCCATGGGTTACTCGTGGGGCGGGTTCGAAAGCCTCTGCCTGCCGGTGAAACCAGGTAATCGCCGGACTGCGGTGCCGTGGACGACTGAGGGCAATTTGTTCCGGCTTCACATCGGGTTTGAAGCGGTGGACGACCTCAAGGCCGACCTTGGGCGCGCGTTGGAGCGCTATCAAGCCGCGCGCCGCTGACGGCAGCGAAAAGAAAGCTGCAGGGGAGAGCAGCAGTGCCTTGCCCTTTGGCGTGGAACGCGCTAACCACACCCGGCGATCTCGGAGTGTAGCTCAGCCTGGTAGAGCACCGGTTTTGGGAACCGGGGGTCCAAAGTTCGAATCTTTGTACTCCGACCATCGCACCGCATTGTCTTGAGGTTGTTTTATGACCGCTCGCATCTACCGCCCTGCCCCCAGCGCGACGCAATCGGGCAAGGGCAAGTCCAAGCAGTGGGTGCTGGTGCATGAGCAGGCAACGCCGCGGTCGATCGAAGGGCTGATGGGCTATACGAGTTCAGCCGATACGCGCCAGCAGATCCGTTTGTCGTTTGAAACGCTGGAAGCCGCCGAGGCCTATGCGCAGAAGAATGGCATCGCCTATTCGGTGCAGCCGGCGCATGAGCCGACCGTCAAGCGCGTGAGCTATCCCGACAATTTCCGCCATGACCGCAAGGCGCCCTGGACCCATTAGGGCTTGGTTGCGTAGGGGCGTTGATTAACTGCCGCGTTGCGGCGGGTGTGAAAGCACGCCCATGATCTTGATTTCTGTATTTTTTATGCGCGGCCACAGCGGCAGCCGAGATGCGTCGGTACACGTTCCGCACGCGTCTTCGGCATCTCGGGCTGACCCCGGCTCAAGGCCGGGGCGACAATCGGGTGTGGGGTGAGCGTAGTGCGCCTCCTGCAGCGCCCGTGTGAACGCGCGCGGCGTGCGGCTCCACGCGTCGGCTCAGACGTCGCTGAGCTTGGTCCACTTGCCGTCATTGCGGCTCGATTGCACCGAGGCCGTGATGAATTGCATGCCTTCGACGCCATCGGCGAGGCTGGGCAGCAGGCCTTCATAGGCTTCGCCGTTGCCGCGGATTACCGCGGCGAACTGGCTGTAGAGGGTGGCAAAGGCCTCGAGGTACCCTTCGGGATGACCGGAGGGAATGCGCACATTCATGCTGGAAGCGGCAGCTTGCGAGATGGCACCGCCCCGGGTCAGCAGCTGGCGCGGCTTACCGAACTCGGCGAACCACATATAGTTGGGGTTGTCCTGGCGCCATTCGAGGCCGCCCTTGTCGCCATAGACGCGCAGTTGCAGGCCGTTCTCGTTGCCGACCGCCACCTGGCTGGCCCACAACATGCCGCGCGCGCCGCCTTGGAAGCGGAGCATGATATGGACATTGTCATCGAGCTTACGCCCCGGAACAAAGGACGTCAGATCGGCTGAAACCGCTTCGGTTTGCAGTCCGGTGACAAAGCGGAGGAGATTGTAGGCATGCGTGCCGATATCGCCGATGGCGCCGCCCGCACCTGAGCGGGCCGGGTCGGTGCGCCATTCGGCCCCCGGAGCATTGCCGGATTGCTCGACCGGCTCGGTCAGCCAATCCTGCGGATATTCCGCCTGCACCACGCGGACGGTGCCCAAGGCGCCGGATTCAACCAGTTCGCGAGCCTGCCGGATCAGGGGATTACCGGTGTAGTTGTGCGTCAGGAGAAATTTGGCACCATTGGCTGGCTTGATCTCGGCCAGCTTGCGGGCGTCCTCAAGGGTCGCGGTTATGGGCTTGTCGCAGATCACATGAATGCC
>JAQGKH010000022.1 GCA_028290225.1 Devosia sp.
CCGTGGTGGCTTGGAACATCGACCAGCTCAAGGAGCTTGGCATCGATGTGGAAATCGACGATTTCGGCACGGGCTATGCCTCCATCGTGTCCTTGCAAAGGCTACGTCCGCGTCGGCTCAAGATCGATCGGCAACTGGTGCGCCCGATAACTGCCGAACCGGCACAACGCCAGCTTCTGGCCTCGATTGTGGATATCGGCAAGTCGATGGGCATCCAGGTGGTGGCGGAAGGCGTGGAAACCCTTGAGCAGGCCGCATTGCTGCGCGAACTGGGCTGCGACATTCTTCAGGGCTATGCCTTTGCCCGCCCCATGAGCCGGGATGATCTTGAGGTGTTCCTGCGCACCGAGGCCTGGCGTCAGGCATCCTGACGCCAGGATAGATCAGCTGGCAGCCAGTGCCGCCTTGCGGGCCAGCCGCGCCTTGATGCTACTGACATCGGTGCGCGGCGTGGCGGCAAACAAGGTCTGGGTATAGCTGTGCTGCGGGTTGCTGAACACCGCATCGCGGCTGCCATGCTCCACCACATCGCCAAAATACATCACCATCACTTCGTCGGCGATATAGCGCACGACGGACAGATCGTGGCTGATAAAGACATAAGTCAGCCCAAACTCCTCCTGCAGGTCCTTGAGCAGGTTGAGGATCTGCGCCTGTACCGACAGGTCCAGCGCGGAAACCGGCTCGTCCAGCACCAGAAAGGATGGGTTCAGCATCAGGGCGCGCGCGATGGCGATACGCTGGCGCTGGCCGCCCGAGAACATGTGCGGGTAGCGATTGAAGTGCTCGGGCGCGAGACCAACCTTGAGCAGCATGGCCATGGCCTTGTCGCGCCGCTCAGCCGCGCTCATGGCGGTATTGAGGAGCAGCGGTTCGGCCAGCACATCACCGATCTTCTGGCGCGGATTGAGCGAACCATAGGGATTCTGGAAGACGATCTGCACCTTCTGTCGCATTTCGCGGGTCAGGCCATGGTCGGCATCCACGCTCTTGCCATCGATCAGAATCTCGCCCGAGGTCGGGGGATCGATCAAGGTGATCATGCGCGCCAGGGTCGACTTGCCACAACCGCTTTCACCCACCACGGCAAGGGTGCGTCCCTTGTCCAGCGTGAAGCTTACGCCCTTGACCGCGTGAACAACCTTGGCTGGCCGGAATAGCCCGCCGGTCGAAACATAGTCGCGGGTGAGGTTCTTGACTTCGAGAACGGGGGTGCTCATCGGGCGACCCCCGTTTCGGGATCAAAGGCAAAATCGGCGACGGTCGGCAGGCGATCGCCGATGGCGTTTTCCGGCAGGGCGGACAGCAGCGCCTTGGTATAGGCGGAGCGGGGTGTTTCAAACAAGGAGAGCACGTCGGCTTCCTCCATCTTGTGGCCCTTGTATTGAACAATGACGCGGTCGGCCGTTTCGGCGACCACACCCATATCGTGGGTAATCATGATCAGGGCCATGCCATGCTCGGCCTGCAGGCGGACGAGCAGGTCGAGGATCTGCTTTTGGATGGTGACGTCGAGCGCCGTGGTCGGCTCGTCGGCAATCAGCAGCTTGGGATTGCAGGCGATGGCCATGGCGATCATCACGCGCTGGCACTGGCCACCTGACATCTGGTGCGGGAAGGCGCGCAACCGCTCGGCGGCGTCGCGAATGCCCACAAGTTCCAGCAACTCGACGGCGCGCGCACGGGCGGCCTGCCCGCTCATGCCCAGATGGCGCCGCAGCACCTCCTCGATCTGAAATCCGACCGTGAAGCACGGATTGAGGCTGGCCATCGGCTCCTGGAAGATCATGGCGATATCCCGGCCGATGATCTTGCGTTTTTCGGCATCGCTCATGGTCAGAAGGTCACGCCCTTCAAACCGCATGACATCAGCGGTAACGGTCGCAGTCGATGGCAGGAGGCCCATGACCGCCAGCATCGCCACCGATTTTCCCGAGCCGGATTCACCTACAATCGCCAGCACTTCGCGGGCATCCACCGAAACGTCGACGCCATCGACTGCCTTGAACAGGCCGGCCGAGGTATCGAATGCAACAGACAGGTTCTTGATTTCGAGCAGGGACAAGTTTTCAGCTCCGCTTGAGCTTGGGGTCTAGGGCATCGCGCAGCCCGTCACCCACGAGATTGATGGCCAGCACGGTGATGAGGATCGCCAGACCGGGAAAGGTCACGACCCAGGGCGCGCGCAGGATGAACTCGCGGGCCGAAGCCAGCATGGTGCCCCATTCGGGTGTGGGGGGCTGGGCGCCCATGCCCAGAAAGCCCAGCGCCGCTGCTTCAAGGATCGCATTGGAAAACGACAGGGTGGCCTGCACGATCAGGGGCCCCAGGCAGTTGGGCAGGATTGTGATCAGCATCAGGCGCAGATGCCCGGCGCCCGACAGGCGGGCCGCGGTGACATATTCGCGCGACTTCTCGGCCATCACCGCCGCCCGCACCAGACGGGCGAAATGGGGCTGCAGCACCAGGGCAATCGCCACCATGGCGTTGAACAGCCCTGGACCAAGGATGGCGACCAGCACCAGCGCCAACAGCAGCGATGGGAAGGCCAGGATGATGTCCATGACACGCATGATCAGCGCATCTACCCAGCCGCGGAAATAGCCGGCCAGCACGCCAAGGATCACGCCGACAAAGAGCGCTCCCACCACAACGAAAAAGCCGATGAACAGTGAATAACGCGCGCCGTGGATCAGGCGCGAGAGCATATCGCGCCCGACTGGATCGGTACCCAGCAGGAAGCGCGGGTCACCCAGGGCGTCCCACGCGGGGGGCACCAGCAGCGCATCGCGATATTGCTGGTCGGGCGAATGCGGCGCCAGCCATGGGGCGAAGATGGCAATCAGGACCAGGAGGATGAAGACGACAAGGCCAAGCACGGCGCCTTTGTTCATGGCAAAGTAGTGCCAGAACTCGCCAAGAGCTGCCCGGCGCTCGCTGGAAGGCGGATTGGGGTTGGTGGGTGGAATGGCAGTGGCTTCGGTCATGGCTATTGCACCCGGATGCGCGGGTTGATGACGGCGTAAAGCACGTCCACGAGGAGGTTCACGGCCATCACGATCAGGGCAATCAGCAGCAGGCCCGATTGCACCACCACATAAT
>JAQGKH010000124.1 GCA_028290225.1 Devosia sp.
CATCGCAGTAAAAGAAAGCCCCTGCCTGGTGAACGGCTTTCGCAATGTCGATGACCTGGGGCTCGAACAAGCCGCAGGTATTGGGGTTGGTCAGCATGATTGCCGCCACTTCGGGCGACAACGCGGCCTTGACCGCGGCGACATCGACGGTGCCATCGTCACGGGCGGGGATTGGCTTGACGGAATAGCCGAGGAAGGCGGCGGTTGCCGGATTGGTGCCATGGGCGCTTTCGGGTACCAGCACGACGGTGCGATGCCCCTGGCCGGCGGCCTCCTGCGCGGCCTTGATGGCCATCATCCCCAGCAATTCGCCATGCGCGCCAGCCTTGGGGCTGAGCGCCACGGCGGCGGTATTGGTGAGGGTCATCAGCCAATAGCTGAGCTGGTTCATCAGTTCCAATGCGCCCTGGACGCTGGACACCGGCTGCAGCGGGTGGATGTCGGCAAAACCGGGCAGGCGCGCCATTTTCTCGTTGAGACGCGGATTGTGCTTCATGGTGCACGAGCCCAGCGGATACATGCCGCTGTCGATGGAGTGGTTGAGCCGCGACAGGCGCACATAGTGGCGCATGGCTTCGGGCTCGGTGAGACCCGCCAGATCGAGCGCGGTGCGGCGCTTGCAGCCGCCCAGGCGATCGGCCGAGATCTCGACTTCGGGCAGGTCGACGCCGGAATGCTCGGTATCGCCGATCTCGAACAGCAGAGGTTCGTTGGGCAGGAGGGCCGAGCCCGAGCCCGAAGAAAAGCCCGAAGTGCCGGTGCCGGTGGGCCGGCCTTGATTGTTCATGCTCATTGCAGCACCTCGCGCAGGGCCGCGGCAAGGGCGGCGATATCGTCATCGGTGGTGAGTTCGGTCGCGGCCAGCACCAGCAGGTTCGCAACTGAAGAATCGCTCGGCTCGAGGCGGCTGACCGGCACGCCCGCAAGAATGCCGCGCCCGGCGAGCGTTTCCACCACCTCAACAGCCGGCGCGGACAGGCGCACCGTCATTTCGTTGAAGAAACTGCTGTTGAGCAGTTCCACGCCTGGAATCTGCTCCAAGGCATCGGCCAAGGCGCAGGCACGGGCGTGGTTGAGGCGGGCGAGGCGGGTAAAGCCCGCTTCACCCAGCAGCGCCATGTGGATGGAGAAGGCGAGGGCACAGAGTCCGGAATTGGTGCAGATATTGGAGGTCGCCTTTTCGCGACGGATATGCTGCTCGCGGGTGGAAAGCGTCAGAACGAACCCCCGCTGGCCCTCGGCATCGACGGTTTCACCGCACAGCCGCCCCGGCATCTGCCGGATGAAATCCTTGCGGGTGGCGAGGAGCCCCAAATAAGGGCCGCCATAATTGAGCGCATTGCCGATCGACTGGCCTTCACCCACGACAATATCGGCACCGAGTGCGCCGGGCGCTTCGATGAGCCCGAGCGAAACGATCTCGGTGACAACGACGATCAGCAACGCGCCCTGGGCGTGGGCAGCGTCGGCGGCGGCCTGCAGGTCGCGCAGGTGACCATAAAAGTCAGGGGTCTGCACCACGATGGCGGCGGTTTGCCCGTCGATATGGTCGAGCAGATCGCCCTGGCCCCCGGGGGAGGGGGACAGGCAAACGAGGTCCGGATCGTCCTTGAGATAGGCGCGCACGACGTCGCGATATTGCGGGTGGAGGCCCCCGGACAGGATGATCTTGCGCCGGCGCGTCAGCCGGCGGGCCATCAGCACGGCTTCGGCGGTGGCGGTGGAGCCATCGTAAAGCGAGGCATTGGCCACATCCATGCCGGTGAGCTTGGCCACCTGGGTCTGGAACTCGAACAGCATCTGCAGGGTGCCCTGCGAGATTTCGGGCTGGTAGGGCGTATAGGCGGTGAGCCATTCCGAGCGCTGGATCAGGTGATCCACGGTGGCGGGAATATGGTGGCGATAAGCGCCGGCGCCGAGGAAGAACGGCCCATCGCCCGCTGCATGGTTCATGCCGGCGAGGCGCCGCATATGCGCCTCCACGAGATATTCGGGGCTGTGCGGGGGCAGGTCGAGGTCGAAGGACTTGAGCGCGCTCGCGGGCACGGCGCTGAACAGCGCTTCGATCGAAGCAGCGCCGATCACCTCGAGCATGGCGGAGCGTTCGGCGGCCGAATGGGGAAGATATCGCATGGGGGGGGGCCGCCTAGAGGGTCAGTTCGGCATAGCCGTCGGCATCGAGCAGGGTTTGCAGCTCGGCGGCATCGGCAATGGTGAGCTTGAACAACCAGCCTTCGGCCTCGGGATCGGAGTTGATCAGGCCCGGCTGGCCGGCAAGCGCCGGATTGACCTCGGTGACCACGCCCGACACCGGCGCGTAGATTTCGGACGCGGCCTTGACCGATTCCACCACGGCCGCTTCCGCGCCCTTGCTCAACTGCTGGCCCACTTGCGGCAGCTCGACGAAAACGATGTCCCCCAGCTGCTCCTGCGCATAGGGGGTAATGCCGACAATGCCGGTCGATCCCTCGACGCGGATATATTCATGCTCGGGGGTAAACTTGGTGGTCATGGCTGGCCTCTCAACTGGCTTTGGCTTGGCGGAAATAACGATGGGGCACGAAGGGGGTGGGCACGACTTCGGCCGGCTGGGCGCGGCCACGAACGGCAACCTGCAGCCGGGTGCCGATGGCGGCATGGGCGGGCGGCACGAAGCCCAGCGCGATGGCCTTGCCTAGCGAGGGTGCAAAGCCGCCGCTGGTGATGACGCCAATGGCCGCACCGGATGCGTCGAGAATCTCGGCCCCTTCGCGGGCGGGAGCGCCTTCCACCAGCAGGCCAACACGCACCCGGCTGAGCTGGCCCTCGCGCTCGGCGAGAATGCGGGCGGCGCCGGGAAAGTCACCCGCTTCGCGGCGGCGCTTGCTTACGGCAAAGCCCAGGCCCGCTTCGATGGGGGAAATGCCGGGATCGAGGTCATGCCCATACAAGGGCAGGCCGGCTTCGAGCCGCAGGCTGTCGCGGGCGCCAAGGCCGATCGGCTTGACGCGCTCGTCGGTGAGCAACTGGTCCCAAAGGGCAGGGGCGTCGGCGGATGGGACCAGGATCTCAAAGCCATCCTCGCCCGTATAGCCGGAACGGGCGACGAGGATCTGGCCCGCAGCCCAGGGGAAGGCGGCATGGGTCATGAAGCCCAGATCGGTCACGCCGGGCACAAGCGTGCCGAGCACGGCTACGGCCGCGGGGCCCTGGAGGGCGAGGAGCGCATGGTCGCCATCGGCGCGAATCAGCGTGGCGCGGTCACCGGCAGCGGCTTCGATGCGGGCGAAGTCGGCGTCCTTGGTGCCGGCATTGACCACGATGTAAAGCTCGCCCCCTGAAGACGGGGATCGGGCGATCATCAGATCATCGAGCGCGCCGCCTTGGTCGTTGAGCAGGATGGTATAACGGATCTGGCCGCGCCTGAGCCCGGCAATATCGCCGCAAACCAAGGGCTCGATAACGGCTGAGATGTCGGCATGGTCCGCCTCGGCATCGCCGCTGGGCTGGTTGAGCCGCAAAAAGCTCGGGCCCATATGGCTGACATCGAACAGCCCCGCCTGCTCGCGGGTCCATTTGTGCTCGGCCATGATGCCGAGCGGGTATTGCACGGGGAGGTTGTAGCCGCCAAAGGGCACCATGCGGCCGCTTGCGGCGAGGTGACGCTCGAATAGCGGCGTGGTCTTGAGAGTTTCGGCGGGGCCTTGGGCCATGAACACATCCCGGAAAAAAAACAAGGCGACACGACTGCACCCGCCCTGCGGCGGATCATCGTGCCCCCTCTGTCCTCGACACCTGAGAGATTTCCCGGCTGAGCGCCGGTTGCTCCTTCGGTGGGACCGCCAAAACGGTCCGCTTTCCAGAGTGATCGCGTAAACTGCGGTCCTTTTGCCTGAGAGTTTCCGGGGCGGTTGCTCCTTCGGCGCTGGAGAAAATCCAATCTCTCCCGCAGTGGACGCACCATGGGGGAGATTTGGGAGGGCGTCAATCGAGTCCGGCAAAAGTCACGTCGCGCCGGTACGGCATGCCAGGCGCGAGTTGGGCGTTGCGGGCTTATCGGCAGTCTCGGGCAACTCATTTGCTGTCCGAGAGTTGTCCTGATACCCGCGTGTAAACGAATCCGTCACCGATGGGCAGGAACCTCTGACATGACTGACTATCCGGCAGACGCCCAAATCGTCTCGCAGATCGACACTGTCCGCATCGCCTTGCCCCAATGGGTCATCAGCACTGTGGAACTGGTGGAACTCGCTGAGAACGCCGAGCGGGCCGCCGTGCAATCCAATCCGCAAACCTATGATCGCTCGCGCAAGCTGATCGTGGAGGTGGCGGAATGGCAGCAAAAGCTCAGTGAGTGGCAGGCAATGAGCCTGTCGCCGCGGCTGATGGCGGAACTGCGCATTCTCAAGGCCACGCTGGACGCTTCCATGGACGAGGCCAATGCCGCCGCTGCCAAGCTGAACCTTTAGATCGCGCTAAACCGCTTCAAGAAAACTCTCGGCGGTCCGCAGATCCACCGAGACGAGCTGGCTGACGCCGCGCTCGGCCATGGTGACGCCGAACAGGCGATCCATCCGGCTCATGGTGATGGGGTTGTGGGTGATGCACAAGAACCGCGTTTGGGTGCGCTCGCGCATATTGTCGAGCAGGTTGCAGAACCGCTCCACATTGGCGTCGTCGAGCGGGGCATCCACTTCGTCCAGCACGCAGATAGGCGCGGGATTGGTCAGGAACACCGCAAAGATCAGCGACAAGGCCGTCAGCGCCTGCTCGCCACCCGAGAGCAGCGTCATGGTCTGCGGCTTCTTGCCGGGCGGGTGGGCGAGGATTTCAAGGCCGGCTTGCAGCGGGTCATCGCTTTCCACCAATTGCAGCTCGGCCGTGCCGCCACCGAAAAGGGTCGTGAACAGCTCCCCGAAATAGCCATTGACCCGGTCAAAGGCTTCGGTGAGCCGGGCGCGGCCTTCGCGATTGAGCAGGCCGATGCCGGTGCGCAGCTTGGCAATGGCTTCGATCAGATCGTTGCGGTCCTTGACCATGGCGTCGAGCTTGGCCTGGGTTTCGCCCGCTTCAGCTTCGGCGGACAAATTGACGCCGCCCAGCCGGTCGCGCTCGGCCCGCAGCCGCTCCAGCCTGCTTTCCACCGCTCCCTCGGCGGGCAGGGCCTGCTGGGGCCGGATACCCGAGACTTCCAGCGTGCGGCTGGCAGGAATGCCCAGCGTTTCCTGCACCTGCCGCTCCACGGCCTGGCGCTGCGCCAGATGGCCCTTGAGCCGCTCCTCGATGCGGGTGAGTTCGAGCCGCACCGCATTGGCGGCATCGCCGGCAGCTTTGAGTGCCTTTTCGGCGTCCCCCACGCGGCTTTGGGCCGCATCGAACTGGGCCCGCGCCGCGTCATGCTCCAGCCGCGCTTGCGCGATCTGGTTTTCCAGCGTGGCGCGCCGCTGCTCCAAGCCCTCGGGCGTCGCGGCCTGGCCGCCCAGCTCTTGCTCGATCGCGGCGCTGCGTTGCCCCAGCGTTTGCTGTTGGTCCAGCGCCGTGTCGCGTCGCCGTTGCCATTGTGCCGCTTCGCTGTGCAACTGGGCCACCCGGGCCTGACGCAGGCGGCCGCCCGCTTCCAGGCTCAACAGCGCCGTGCGGGTCTGATCGGCATGGGCGCGCATCTGCGTGAGGCGCTGCTGCTGGCGCGAGGCTTCGGCCGCAGCCTCGGCGTAATCGCCAAGTTCCGCCACGGCCTGCGCGGCGGCATTGCGGGCCTGCTCGGTATCCCCGATGCTGGCGGTGAGCTGGGCGCGGGCGGCCTCCAGCGCAGCGCGGCGCGCGGCCAGGTCGGCGAGTGCCCGCTGCGCGGCGTTGACGCCATTCTGCGCGGCTGTGAGCGCATGCTGGGCACGGCGCCAGCCTTCGCGGCCATTGCGCTCATTGGTGCGCGCCAGGTCCAGCGCGGCGGTGAGGGTTTCCACCTCGCGCTTCCAGCTGTTGCGCTCGCCTTTGGCGCGGCTGGTTTCCGCATCGAGCTCATGGAGCCGGTTGCGCTGCGCCAGTCGCTGGGCGGCGGGGCCCGGAGCATCGGCAGCGGCAATAAAGCCGTCCCAGCGCCAAAGGGCGCCCGCCAGGGTCACCAGCCGCTGGCCGGGGCGCAGCGCAAGCTGCAGGGCCGGGCCGTCGGCCGCGTCGATCACCCCGATCTGGTCCAGCCGGCGCTTGAGCCGTCCGTCCTCGCCATGGACATGGCGAGACAGCGGTTCGGCCCCTTGCGGCAGGGGCGGGTCATCCGAGCCATCGGGGGCGGGGGCCCAATGCAGCGGTGAATCGGGGTCGGTGGACGCTTCGAGATCGTCGCCCAAGGCGGCGCCCAGCGCGGTTTCATAGCCCGGCGCCACCGCAAGATCATCCACCACCGCCCGCCACAGCCGGTCGCTGAGATCGAGCATGCGGATCAGGGTTGCGGCTTCCGCTTCTAGGGCGATCACACCAGCTTCGGTGGCCTGGAGGCGCGGCCGGGCCACATCAAGGCGCGCCTGCGCGGCGAGCGTGGCTTGTTCGGCGCCGAGCGTGAGCTTTTCCGCTTCGCCCAGCGCCCGCTGCGCCGCTTGCAGCGTGGCGCGCTGTTGCGCGAGCTCATCGTCGGCATCGCCGCGCGCTTCCAGCGCCGCCGCGTCTCGCTCCAGCTCGGATGATTGGGTGCGCAGCCGGTGCAGGCGCTGGTCGAGTTCGGCCAGGTAGCGCTCGGCCTGCGTTCGGCGCGCCCGTTCTTCGGCCAGCGCCTGTTCGGCCTCGCGCGCTTCCGCTTCCGCAGCAACAATCTCGGCCCGCGCCGCATCGGCGGCACTGCGGGCGCTGGCGAGGGCTTCGGCTGCGCTGTCGGCCTCGTCCTGCAACTGCGCGATTTCGGCGGCGCCGGCCGCCAATGCGGCTTCGCCTTCGCGCACCAGTTGTTCTTCACGCGCCCGGTCAGCGGCGAGTTGTTGGAGTCGCAGTTCCAGCTCGGCTTGCCGCTGCTGCCCGCGCCGCTCTTCCTCGGCCAGCTGTTCAAGCAGGATCTCATAGCGCTGCAACACCGCGGCGGCGACCGTTTCGCGCTCGCGCAGGGGCTGCAGCTCGGCCTGGGCAGCGTCCAGCGCGCGCTGGGCGGCCAGCTCCTTGCCCGTAGCATCGGCCTGGGCGCGGATCAGCACGGCCTGGTTGGCCTCGGTTTCCTTTTCCGCGAACACCGCCGCCACCCAGTGCAGGTGAAACAAGGTGGCCTCGGTGCTGCGGATCTCGCCGGAAAGGCCGCGATAGCGGATGGCGAGGCGCGCCTGGCGCTTGAGCGCGTCGAGCTGGGTTTCCACCTGGGCGGTGATGTCATCCACCCGCTCGAGGTTCTGTTCGGCGGCCCGCAGGCGCAGTTCGGCCTCGTGCCGGCGGGTATGAAGCCCCGAAATCCCGGCGGCTTCTTCCAAAAGGGCGCGGCGGGCCGTGGGCTTGGCCGAGATCAATTCCCCAATCTGGCCCTGGCGCACCATGGCGGGAGAATGGGCGCCGGTGGAAGCATCGGCAAACAGGAGCTGCACATCCCGGGCGCGCACTTCGCGGCCGTTGACGCGGTAGACCGAGCCGGCTTCGCGCTCGATGCGGCGGGTAACTTCCAGGGTGTCGGCGATGTTGAGGGCGGCGGGGGCGGTGCGGTCGGTGTTGTCGAGCACCAGCGTGACCTCGGCAGAATTGCGGGCGGGACGGTTGCCCGAGCCCCCAAAGATCACATCGTCCATGCCCGAAGCGCGCATGGCTCGATATGAGCTTTCGCCCATGGCCCAGCGCATGGCTTCCACGAGGTTGGACTTGCCGCAGCCATTGGGGCCGACAATGCCGGTGAGCCCCGGCTCCATCTGGAGCAGGGTTTCCTCGGCAAAGGATTTAAAGCCATGCAGGCGCAGCTGGGAGAACTTCATGCCCGGCCCACCCCAATGCGGTAGCTGGCTGCCGTTTCAACCGGAGCGGGCCCCGCGGGCCGGTGCTGCTGCCGGGCGGGCTTGCCCATCCCGGATGGGGACAGGCAAGCCGCTGGCGCGCAATCAGGGGGCAGCGGGAGCGGCAGGCGCGGCTGCGGGAGCCGCCGGTGCTGCAGATGGTGCGGGGGTTGCCGGCGCAGGCTCGACCGCTGGAGCCGGTGCAGCGGCGGGCGCGGGCTCGACGGCGGGAGCGGCAGCCGGCTCGGCCGGAGCCGCTGCAGCCGCCGGTTCGGTCGGCACGAAGCCGGCAGGCACCAGCGGGTCGATCTCGGCCGCCAGCTGCTCAAGCGTCTTGTCGCCGGAAAGCGTCTTGCCATTAACATAAAAAGTGGGTGTGCCTTCCAGCCCGAACTCGTTGAGCGCCTGCTCGCGCACGGCTTCCATCCCGGTGAACAGGGCTTGATTCGTCAAGGCAGCGTCGAAGCTTTCCTGGGTAAAGCCCAGCTGGGTGGCAATTTCGAAAATGGCATCGCGCGGGGTTTCCGAAGTGCCCCAATTCTGCTGGGTGCGGAAATAGGTGCCGATGACATTGTGGTAATTGGCTTCGCCCGAGGCTTCGGCCAGCATGAACACCGCGGCATCGAGCACATTGCGCACGAATGGGCGCAGGATGAAGCGCACCTTGCCATTATCGACATAGGCGGCCTTGAACGGCTCGTAAACGGTGTTGTGGAAGGTGGCGCAGTGCGGGCAGGTGGGCGAGGCATATTCGATCACCGTGACCGGCGCTTCGGGATGGCCCAGGGCCTTGTCGGCAAGGCCGCCAGCGGGCGCCATCAGCTTGGCGGTGTCGACCATATCGCCTTCCGCGGCGCCGGCGACCCCGACGCCGCAAGCGCTAAGCGCGGTGGCAGCGGCGGCGAGAACAATGGTGTCACGGCGGTTGAACTTCACGGCGAACGCTCCTGTTTTTGTTTGGGCGACACTATACGGGCGGGACGTGTCGGCAAGTGGGCACAGCTATCAACAGGGGGTGAACACATTATTTGCGTTTTGTTTCCCCTTGCGCGGCCAGCTGCAGCCCCAGAAGGCGCAAGGCCTCGCGCACCCCTTCATCGGCCACATCGGCCACCGCGGCTCCGACCCGGGCCCTGGCGATGGGGCTCGGATCGGCAGCAGGCTGCGCCTTGGGGGCTGAACCGGAACTGAATGGCTCGGCCGACAGGCGAACCTGGCCCACGAGTACATAGCCGAAATACCGGTTCACCGCCGCCGCGATAGCCGGGGCCTGGTGGGCCACCATCAGGGCGTGGCCGGGCTGACAGCGCAGATACAGCGTGGCCCCATCGGCGCTGCGCTCGCCCCGGGGCCACACCAGCTTGTCGGGAATGGACACGCCATCATAGGGCTTGGGGGCCATGGCGCGCCAATGCTCGAGAATGTCCCGGCTCGCGAAGCCGCGCTTTTTGAGCACCGGGTCGAGCGCGCCGGCAATGGCGTCGGCGACGCTGACGGCCCGATTGCGACGCTTGGGTTGGGTGGGTGCCTTGGCCATGGGGGCAAAACTAGCCGCGGCACGCCGGGGCGGCAAGGGCGCAGAGCGCCGCGCTGGCGCCGATGTGTTCGCCCGCCCCTTGTGAGCGGGGGCAGGGCAGGGCTAGGGAACGGCATGCAGCTTTCCCCTTCTTCCCCCCTTGATGCCGGCGCGGTGCTGGCCTGGTATGACCGCAATGCGCGCGACCTGCCCTGGCGCACCTCGCCGGCCGACCGGGCGCGCGGCATCCGGCCCGACCCCTATCGCGTGTGGCTGAGCGAAGTGATGCTGCAGCAAACCACGGTTGCGGCGGTGAAAAGCTTCTTTTTGCGCTTCACCAGCCTGTGGCCGACGGTGTTCGACCTTGCCGCCGCCCCGCTCGACAGCGTGCTCAAGGAATGGGCCGGACTGGGCTATTACGCCCGCGCCCGCAATCTGCATGCCTGCGCGCAGGCGGTGGTGCGCGACCACGGTGGAATGTTTCCCCAGACTTCGGCGGCGCTGCAGGCCTTGCCCGGTATTGGCGCCTATACGGGCGCCGCCATCGCCGCGATCTGCTGGGATGAGCCGGTGCCGGTGCTCGACGGCAATCTCGACCGGGTGTTGGCGCGCTATTATGCGCTTCCCGTGCCGGTGCGCGAGGCCAAGGAAGAATTGCGCGCGGCGCTGGGCGCGGTGGTGCCGGCGCGGGCGGGCGATTTTGCCCAGGCCATGATGGATCTGGGCGCCACCATCTGCGCGCCGCGCGCGGTG
>JAQGKH010000148.1 GCA_028290225.1 Devosia sp.
CCGGGCGGCGACCGCACCACCGAGGTCAAGGTGGCGCAGGAATTGCTGCAGACCATGGGGTTCCGCCAGTTCCTGCCCGTGGTGGCGGCGTGTCCGGGCTGCGGGCGCACCACCTCGACCACGTTCCAGAGCCTTGCCAAGGACATCCAGGATCACCTTTCCGCCTCCATGCCCGAGTGGAAGGAGCGCTATCCCGGGGTTGAAACCCTGTCGGTCGCGGTGATGGGCTGCATCGTCAATGGACCCGGCGAAAGCAAGCACGCCAATATCGGCATTTCCTTGCCCGGGACCGGCGAAACCCCGGCCGCCCCGGTGTTCGTGGATGGCCAGAAAGTCGCCACGCTGCGCGGCGCCGATGTGGCCGACCAGTTCAAGGTGATGGTGGCAGATTATATCGAGCGCAAGTTCGGTGCGGGGCAGCAAACGGCGGCCGAGTAGCCTGACTCCGGCTAAGAGGGCACCAGGCACGCATCCACCCAGTGCCCGCCGCAGAGTTCGGCAAGACGGTCGACGCTCAGGCGCACCGAGGAATGGGTGTCCCCGCCGGCGGGAATGACCTCGTCATAGATGCGCAGCGACTGGTCGAGATAGATCGGCAGCGGCTGGGGCAGGCCAAAAGGGCAGACGCCGCCGACCTGATGGCTGGTCAACTGCTCGACTTCCTCGGCGCCCAGCATTCGCGGGCGGCCACCCAGCGCGGTTTTGGCCTTGGTGTTGTCGAGCCGCGCATCGCCGCGGGTAACCAGCAGCAGCACCTCGCCCTTGACGCGGATGCAGAGCGTCTTGGCGATCTGGCCGGGGGCACAGCCATGGACCTGCGCCGCCAGCTCCACGGTGGAGGTCGACGCTTCGGTTTGGATGATGGGCAGATCGGGGGCGCGCAGCGCCAGGTCGGCGCGGACGGATGGCAGCGTCATGGAAATTCCTCAGAACAGGCGGGCGAGCCGCGCTTCAAAATCGGAGCGCAGCTTGTGGTGCAGGGGCGCTTGGAGCGCCCGGCGCAGGATTGCAGGATCGGGATCGCGCACCCCGTCCAGCGCCATCAGTCCGGACACCGTGGTGCGTGGCCCAGCAAAGGGCGTGTAGTCCACGGGCGTTCCAGCTTGGAGCGCGCCCGCCGCCAGCACGCGGCAATAAGCACCGGGGCGGTTGGCGCGGTGAAAGCGTTTTGCCCAGCCCCGATCGCCCATGCGGGCGCTGAAGGTAAAGCAGGGCGTGCGGTGGGAGGTGACTTCCAGCGCCACAACGCCGATGCCAAAGCGATCACCCACTGCCACGGTTCGCCCTTCGATCCCGTCGAGCACGAGGTTCTCGCCAAAGGTGCCGGGATCGGGCGGGGCGCCCAGTTCGCCAGCCCACCAGGCGTAGTCATCGGCAAAATAAAGATAGGCGGCCTGGTCGGCGCCGCCATGATGCCGGCGATCCAGCACCGCGTCGCCGGCAAGACCCTGCGGGGTAATGGCGACCGGGCCGCTTACCGGGGCCTTGAAGATGCCGGTCTTGGCCTTCTTGCCCGGAATGGGCTGCGGCTGCCCCAGGCACACGGCAAGCAGGCGGGGCACGGCCCTAATGCTCCCGGCTGGCAAAATAGCGGGCCGTAGCGCGCAAGCCATCCGCCTTGGGGCCGAAGGTGCGCAGCGACAGCAGCGCTTCGTTGACGGTACGCTCCAGGGCCTTGCGGGCGCCGTCCAGCCCCAGCGTCGCCACCAGGGTCTGCTTGCCCGCCTGCGCATCCTTGCCGGTGGCCTTGCCCATGGCTTCGGCCGAGGCCGTCACGTCCAGAATATCGTCGGCCAGCTGAAAGGCGCGCCCGGCGGCTTCGGCATAGGCGGTGAGCGCCGACAGGGCCCGCCCATCGGCATTGCCGAGCCTGGCCCCGATGCGCACGCTGGCCCGGATCAGCGCCCCGGTTTTCATGGCCTGCATGGTGGCGATCTCGCCCCCGGAGA
Source organism: Devosia sp. (assembly GCA_028290225.1). GTDB lineage: Bacteria > Pseudomonadota > Alphaproteobacteria > Rhizobiales > Devosiaceae > Devosia. Next base: position 1,950 of record JAQGKH010000148.1, read on the forward strand.
AATCAGCGCCTTCGCCCGCGATGTCGCGCATTTGCCCGCCCACCATGCCGCCCGCACCACTGCCCGCCACCAGCTCGCCCACCAGGGCAATGCGGATCGCCGGGTCGGGGTGGCAGTCGGGGCTCGCGAGCAAGCCGAAGGCATGGGTCAGCAGCGCATCGCCGGCCAGGATCGCGGTAGCGTCGTCATAGGCCTTGTGCACGGTCGGGCGGCCGCGGCGCAGATCGTCATCGTCCATGGCGGGCAGGTCGTCATGGACGAGCGAATAGCAATGCACCAGTTCCACGGCGAGCCCCGCCATCAGGGAGTGGGCAGGTGGCACATTGAACACCGCCGAAGCCTGGCGCACCAGCAGCGGCCGCAGCCGCTTGCCGCCGGCAAGGCTGCCATGGCGCATGGCGGCGATCAGGCGCTCGGGCGCGGGTCCGGGACCAGAAAGGCGGGTGGCGCCGAGCGCCCGGTCCAGCGCCGTTTCCACGGCCAGGGCACAATCGGCAATGTCGGCGGCGAAATCGTACATGGGCTTGTTGCTAGCGGTTCGCTGCGGCAGCGGCAAGTCGCCCCGAAGAGTGCCCGCGCAAAAACAAAGGCCCGGCTGGTGGCCGGGCCTTTGCAGACAGATTGGTCAGCGAAAGCTTATTCGCTCTTGGGCTCTGCGGCAGCGGCAGCTTCCTGCTCGGCGGCGGCAGCAGCGGCTGCAGCTTCGGCGTCCTTGGCAGCCTGCTCAGCGGCAAAAGCCTCGGCAGCAGCGACCTTTTCGGCTTCGCGGGCATCACGCGCAGCCTGGGCTGCCGTACGCTCTTCGGCCTCGATCTTCTTGGTGCGGGCATTGGTGGATTCGAAAATACGAGCCGACTTGCCGCGACGATCGCGCAGGTAATACAGCTTGGCGCGACGCACCTTGCCGCGCTTGAGCACTTCAACCGAAGCGATATTGGGCGAATACAGGGGGAACACGCGCTCCACGCCTTCGCCATAGGAAATCTTGCGCACGGTGAAGCTGGCGGTCACGCCGCCGCCATTGAGCGCGATCACCACGCCTTCATAGGCCTGCAGGCGCTCTTTTTCGCCTTCGCGGATCTTGACCCACACCTTGACGGTATCGCCGTGGGTAAATTCGGGAAGGGTGCGCTTGGCGGCAAGTTCTTCGACATGCTCAGCATTGAGCTGCTGGATGATATTCATGATCCGTCCTGATCTTTTCAATGGGGCGGTTTGTTCGAGCCTTGCGGCCCGACGCCCGGTCTTGGTTGCAACGGAGAGTTTTGGTCTTCTTGTTTTCGTCGGCGGCGGGTCCGATAGCCCACCGTCCAGTCGTGGCGGCGCTATAGGGGATTTCTGGCGCAAAGTCCAGCCACCCGGCGCGGTGTCAAGCCAGCAAATCGGGCCGCCGCAGGCGCGTTAGCGCGAGGCTTTGCTCGTGTCGCCATTGCTGGATCCGCTTGTGGTCGCCCGAAACCAGCACCGGGGGGATTTCGGCACCTTCCCAGCCCTGCGGGCGGGTGTATTGGGGATATTCCAGCAGCCCGTTCTCGAAACTTTCCTCGGCATGGCTGTCAGCACCGCCGAGCACGCCCGGAATGAGCCGCACCACCGCTTCCAGCAACACCATGGCTGCCACTTCCCCACCGGCCAGCACATAATCGCCGATGGAGATTTCCTCGAGCGCGCGGCCATCGATCACCCGCTGATCCACCCCTTCAAAGCGCCCGCAGATGATCACGGCCCCTGGCCCCAGCGCCAGGGCGCGCGCCCGGCCCTGCGTCAGGGGCGCGCCGCGTGGGCTCATCAGGATGCGCGGCCGCGGATCGCTGGCCGGGGAAACGGCGTCGATGGCGCGGGCCAGGATATCGGGCTTGAGCACCATGCCGGCGCCGCCACCGGCGGGAGTATCATCGACCGTGCGATGCCGGTCGGTGGCAAAGTCGCGCAATTGCGTCGTGCCAAGCGACCAAAGGCCGTCGGCCAGGCCTCGCCCCAGCACGGAAGCGCCGAGGGGCCCGGGAAACAGGTCGGGGAACAGGGTGATGATCTCAGCAGAAAAGCTCAATCGGGCTCTTCCTCGCCTTCGGGCGCATCGAGGGGAACCACGATGGTCAGGTAACCCTCGCCCAGGCGCACATCGGGCACCACGGCCTTGGTGAAGGGATAAAGGAAGGTATCGCCCGAGACAGGGTCGCGGATTTCGATCAGGTCGCCGGCGCCGAAATTGGGCAGGGCTACGACCGTGCCAAGCACGGTGCCGCTTTCCAGCCGCGCTTCGAGCCCGAGCAGGTCGGCGTGATAAAAATCGTCCTCATCCTCGTGCTCGGGCAGGCGGGCGCGGTCGATGAACAGCGACACGCCATTGAGCGCCTCGGCGGCGTTGCGGTCGGATATCCCCTTGAGGCGCGCCACGACCACATTGTTCTGCGCCCGCGCGGTTTCAATGGTCACCGTCAGCCCCGGCAGGTCGGTTTCCAGCGCGCCGTAACCGGCAATGGCCTCGGGCGTGGCTGTGTAGGTGGCGATGCGCACTTCGCCCTTGATCCCGTGCGCAGCGCCGATCTTGCCCAGCAGAATCTGTTTGTCCGGTGACGTCATGGGTGTCCTCGCGCTGATGGTTTGTCCTTAGCAGGCGCTAAAGCGCTTGGGAATTGGCTCCGGTTCCGGTGGGAACCAAGGCGCCGCCGCGCAATTGTTCGCACACAGTTGAAAGGAACCGAGCCATGGCAAGAATTTTGAGCGGTCGCGAAGAGATCCGGCAGTGGACGCAGGCGCGCGCCGGCAATCCCATCATGCTGGAAACGCCCGATGTGCGCGAAAGCCGCTTTTTGCTGCAGCTAACCTTTGGCCAGCATGCGCTCAATGCCGAGCGCAATGAAGGGCCGGATGTCAATGTCTATGGCGGCTGGGAGCTGGTGGATTGGGAAGACTGGTTCGCCCAGCTCGACAAGCAGGGACTGGCCTTGCGCGTCAATGACGACGAGCCGGGCACGCTTTCCAATGACTACGAATTCGTGCCGCGCGAGGGCAGCGAGGACGAACAAACCACCGATGCCGCCCGCAAGCCCGCCATCATCACGGTGCAATCGCCCAATCCCGACGACCGGGCATCCTGAGGCTCAGTCCGACGCGTTGTCGATGGCATCGAGGTCATCGTCGGAAAAGCCGAAATGGTGGCCGATCTCGTGCACCAGCACATGGGTGACGATGTCGCCCAGCGTGTCGGTGTCGTTTTCGGCCCAGTAATCGAGAATGGCGCGGCGGTAGAGAATAACCGTGTTGGGCAATTGCCCGGTCTGGGGCAGGGCGCCGTCCTCGGTGAGCCCGACGCCCTGGAACAGGCCCATCAGCTCGAACGGGCTTTCCATGCCGAAGCCCTCGAGCACGTCGTCCTCAGCCCATTCGGCGACCGAGCAGGTGACATCGGCCGCGAGGGTCTTGAACGGCTCGGGGAGGCCCGCAAGCGCTTCGCGGGCCAGGGCTTCGAAGTCATCGAGGGAAGGCGCGTAGCGCTCTCCCCAGGGGTTCACTGCCACTCGCGGATATCGACGAAATGGCCGGCAATGGCGGCGGCGGCGGCCATGGCGGGCGACACCAGATGGGTGCGGCCCTTGAAGCCCTGGCGTCCCTCGAAATTGCGGTTCGAAGTCGAAGCGCAGCGCTCCTGCGGCTTTAGTTTGTCGGGGTTCATGGCGAGGCACATCGAGCACCCCGGCTCACGCCATTCAAAGCCGGCATTGAGGAAGATGGTGTGGAGCCCTTCGGCTTCGGCCTGATCCTTGACAAGGCCCGAGCCGGGCACGACCATGGCGCTGACGCCAGCAGCCACCTTGCGGTCGCCGATCACGGCGGCAGCGGCGCGGAGGTCCTCGATGCGCCCATTGGTGCAGGAGCCCAAGAAGACGCGGTCCACCGGGATGTCGGTGATCCTGGTGCCGGGCTTGAGGCCCATATAGTCGAGCGCCCGCCACTTGGAGGCGCGTTTGTTCTCGTCGGCGATGTCGTCCGGATCGGGCACGACGCCGGTGACCGAGATCACGTCTTCGGGCGAGGAGCCCCAGGACACGATGGGGGGCAGGTCGGCGGCGTTGAGCACCACGACCTTGTCGTAAACCGCGCCTTCGTCGGTATAGAGGGTTTTCCAGTAATCGAGCGCCATGTCCCAGGCCTGGCCCTTGGGCGCGCGGTTGCGGCCCTGGACATAGTCGAAGGTGGTCTGGTCGGGCGCGATGAGGCCGGCGCGGGCGCCGCCTTCGATGGTCATGTTGCAGACCGTCATGCGGCCTTCCATCGACAGGGACTGGATGGCTTCACCGGCGAATTCGATCACATGGCCATTGCCGCCAGCGGTGCCGATCTCGCCGATGATGGCAAGGATGATGTCCTTGGCGGTGACATGGGGCGGCAGCTTGCCATCCACGCGCACCAGCATGTTCTTGGCTTTTTGCTGGATCAGCGTTTGCGTTGCCAGCACATGCTCGACTTCGGAGGTGCCGATGCCGTGGGCCAGCGCGCCAAAGGCGCCGTGCGTGGAAGTATGGCTGTCGCCGCACACAATGGTCATGCCCGGCAGGGTGAAGCCCTGTTCGGGCCCAACGATGTGAACGATGCCCTGGCGCTTGTCGAAGGGATCGAAATATTCGATGCCGAAATCGCGGGTGTTCTCGGCCAGCGCGGCGATCTGGATGGCGCTTTCCGGATCGGGATTGGGCAGCGAACGGTCGGTGGTGGGCACATTGTGGTCCACCACGGCCAGGGTGCGCTCGGGATGGCGCACCTTGCGATTGTTCAGGCGCAGGCCCTCAAAGGCTTGCGGGCTTGTAACTTCGTGCACCAGGTGCCGGTCGATATAGAGCAGCGAAGTGCCGTCAGCATTGTTCTGGACCAGGTGGTCGTCCCAGATCTTGTCGTAAAGCGTGCGGGGTGCCATGGGGGAGCGTTCCGGAAAAAGGCTGCAGTTTGGAGCCGTTCTAAGCCCAAGCGGCTACCCCGGTCAAGCACAACCGTACCGCACGGTACGGTCAGTGTTCAGTGGCGGAAGTGGCGCATGCCGGTCAGCACCATGGCCATTCCTGCCGCATCGGCCGCCGCGATGACTTCGGCGTCGCGCATCGAGCCGCCCGGCTGGATAACCGCCGTGGCGCCTGCAGCGACCAGCGCTTCGAGCCCATCGGCAAAGGGGAAGAACGCATCGGAGGCAACCACCGAGCCCTGGGTGAGAGCGCCCTCGATCCCCGCGGCCTGAGCGGCATCGATGGATTTGCGGTGGGCGACACGGGCGGAATCCACCCGGCTCATCTGCCCCGCGCCGATGCCTACCGTAGCGCCGTCCCTGACATAGACAATGGCGTTGGACTTGACGTGCTTGGCAACAACCGCCGCCAGCCTGAGGTCGCGCATTTCCGCTTCCGTGGGGGAGCGCTGGGTGACGACCTGGAGTTCGCAATCATCGACATTGCGGTTGTCGCGCCCCTGCACCAAAAGTCCCCCGGCGACCGAGCGCACGGTCAGCCCTTCGGCCTTGGGGTCGGCCACGCCGCCGGTGAGCAAGAGTCGCAGGTTCTTCTTGGCGGCGATGATTGCTTCAGCCTCGGGGGAAGCCGAGGGGGCGACGATCACTTCGGTGAACACCTTGACGATCTCTTCGGCCGCCGCCGCATCGAGCGGCCGGTTGGTGGCGACAATGCCGCCAAAAGCGCTGACCGGATCGGTGCGCAGTGCCGCCAGGTAGGTCGAAACCAGGTCGGGGCCCACCGCAACGCCACAGGGATTGGCGTGCTTGATGATCGCCACGGCGGCGATTTCGGCGGGGTCGAACTCGCTCACCAGCTCAAAGGCGGCATCGGTGTCGTTGATGTTGTTGTAGGAAAGGGTCTTGCCCTGCACCTGCCGGGCCGTCGCCACGCCCGGACGGTTCTCGCCGGTGGCATAAAAGCCCGCCCATTGGTGCGGGTTCTCGCCATAGCGCATCACTTCGCGCAAGGTGCCGCTGAAGGAGCGATAGGGGATCTCCGGGTATTCGAGCGCCTGGGCGAACCAGCTCGAAATGGCCGCATCATAAGCGGCAGTGCGGGCATAGGCCTTGGCCGCCAGCTGCTGGCGCAGGCTGAAGGGCACGCCGCCGGTGTTGCGGACCGCCGCGAGGATGGCGGGGTAATCGCTGGGATCCACCACCACGGTCACATAAGCGTGGTTCTTGGCGGCGGAGCGCACCATGGCGGGGCCACCGATATCGATGTTCTCGATGATGTCATCGTAGCTGGCGCCCGAAGCCACGGTCTGCTCGAACGGGTAAAGATTGACGGCCACCAGATCGATGGGGCCGATGGCGTGCTCGGCCATGGACGCGGCGTGGTCCGCCTTGTCCCGGATGGCCAGCAGGCCGCCATGCACCTTGGGATGAAGGGTCTTGACGCGGCCGTCCATCATTTCGGGAAAGCCGGTGAGATCGGAGATTTCGCGCACCGGCAGCCCGGCTTCGGCAATCAGGCGCTGCGTGCCCCCGGTGGACACCAGCTCCACGCCCGCGGCCGCCAGCCCCGCGGCAAATTCCACCATGCCGGATTTGTCGAACACCGACAGCAATGCCCGGCCGATCTTGTGTGTGTTGCCCGCGTCCATCGGTTTTGCCCCGTCTGTCGTTGATGCGGGTGCTCGCTAGCACGAAGGCAGGGCGAGCGCCAACCGGCTATTGGTCCTGGCGGGTAAAGATCCAGGCGATCTCGGCCCCATCCGCGGCTGGGGCTTCCAGCACCAGCTGGCGCGTGCGCTGCAATCCGAGCGAAGCAGACTGGCGCACCGAATCGTCTTCATGAAGGCTGCCGCCTTCCCACAAAAAGCTCCACTCCGCCCCATTGGGCAATACCAACCGCACGACGCTTTCGGCTGATGTACGGTGCACCACCACGCCCGGTCCCAGGTGAAAGCGCAGGCACAGCACTCCCCTGGGCGTGCCGTTGGCAAGCAGCCGATCCTGGCCCACCAGCGTGGTTCCTTGCGCCAGCAGCGTCAACTGGCGCTCGATATCCACCCCGAAGCGCCGGCGATAACCCGTACTCGACAAGGTCAGCACATTGTTGACGGGGTCGAGCTTGGCCCCCGGTGCCTCGGGCCGGCGATTGCGCACCCATTCCGGGTCTTCGCCGTCGATGGTGGGCCCGGAATGCGCCAGCGCCTGGCGGAAGGCGGCCTGGCTGTCGGGGCGGTCGGCGGGAGCAGGCCCGCAATTGGCCACCAGCAGGGCGCTGCCGCTGGAAAACTCGAAGGCCAGCGGGCTGTGATGCGCCTGGTCGGCAAAGCCGGCTGGTGGCATGAGGCCACTATCGGCCACCACCACGGCGTCGCCGGCGCGCAGGATTCCGTAGCCACCCAGCAGGGTGCTGCGGCGGCGCTCGGCGGGGCCGTCCGATTGCACCGCGATGAGGATATCGTGGGGCAGCTGGCCGCAACCGTTGAAATAACCGGGCTCGCCCGTGCCCAGGGTCAAGGCGCCCAGGCTGGCATGCATGCGATCGATCTGAGCGGCCAGTTCCGCCGAGGCCTCGGTTTTGCGGCCCAGAGGAGCGCGGCGCACGCTGGACAGCTCCACCAGCAACTGCAGCTGCAGGCGCGCATTGCGGGAGCGATGCAGGCCATCCCCATCCAGCTGCTCGGCCAGCAGCAGGTTTAGGCGGCGCAGGCGGGGGGCGGGGTCGATGCTGCCTTCGGCGTCGCAGGCTGCGGCGCCCAGCAGGGCAATGGCGGCAAACAGCTGGTCAACGGGATCGGTGGCGAGCGGCTCGCGCACCTTGAGGCTCTGGATCTGGGCGCCGAGCGCGCGCTGGATGGTGCGCGCCTGCTCGGGCGTGGCGCCATCCAGCAGCAGCTGCAGGTGCCGCAGCCAGTTGAGCACGCGCTGCGCACAAACCGCAGGGGCCCAGCTCGGGCGGGCAAAGCCGCCATCGCGCCCGATCCAGTCCAGCACCAGGGTGCGGGCAAAGCCGCGCTGGCCGGGATCGCGCAGGTCGCGGAAGTGGCGCAGCCAGGAAAAGCTATGAAGGTTATGCCACCAGTCGGGGTGCTCGGGCGGTTCGGCAAATGGCGAGGTCCCGCCCGTTTGCACCAGCTTGGAGGCGAGCAGATAGCGCCCCGCCATCATGTCGCGCACCGCCTCGGCGTCGGCCGGGCGCAGTTCGGGCAGATTGCCGCTCCAGCTGTGGTCGGCAAGGCTGCGCCAGGTCCAGCGCACGGCTGGCAAGGTGACGAGGCCATCGGCCAGCCGGAGGCCGGTGCGGCGGGTGTGGTGGGCAAAAGGGATCATTGCCCTGGGCTCCGTGGTCCCGGCAAGCGCAAGGCCGTCAGCGCGGATAGTGATTGCAACGCGTTCATGCCCCAAGGCGCAGGTGATTTGCGCCGTAGATACCTTCTAAGGGCGGCGGCGGAATCGCGCCACGAAGAAACCATCCATTCCCCCGTTTTGCGCTCCCGGTGCCATGCCGGGATGGGTGCGCACAGTGCCGGCGGGGGTGAGCGCCTGGGGCAGGCCGGGCACTTCGCTCGCCGTGATCGGCAGGCTTTCCAGGTCGGACAGGTTGGCGAGCACCCAATCGGCCTGCGCTTCGCCTTCGTCGGGCTCGAGCGAGCACACGCAATAAATCAGCACGCCGCCGGGCGCGAGGCAGCGCGCGGCATTGCGCAGCAGATTGCGTTGCAGCCGCACGCGCCCCGCAATGTCGCTGAGCGAGCGGTGCCAGAGCACTTCGGGATGGCGCCGGAAGGTGCCGGTGGCCGAGCAGGGCGCATCGAGCACGATGCCGGCGAACGGCTCTTCGGGGGCGTAGGTGGCGGCATCGGCAACCACCGTTGCAGCGCTGTAGCGCAAGCGCTCCAGATTGCCGGCCAGCCGTTCCATCCGCTTGGGGTCGCTGTCGAGCGCGGTCACGGCATAGCCCGCCTTGATCAGCTGTGCGGTCTTGCCCCCTGGCGCCGCGCACAGATCCAGCACCCGCGTGCCAGCGGGCAAATCGAGGAGCCGGGCCGGAATGGCGGCGGCCGCGTCCTGCACCCACCATTCACCTTCCGCAAAGCCCGGCAAGGCTTCCACGGGCTTGTCGCGGATATCGATGCGCACGCTGTCGGCCATCAGCGGCACCGCGCCAAGGCGCTCGCGCAGGTCGAGATCATCGTGTTTGAGGGTCAAATCCAGCGGCGCGCCGGCCAGCAGCGCCGCCTCGAAGGCAATGATCGCCGCATCGCCATAGGCCGCCAGCCAGGTGTCGCCAAAGGTTTCGGGCAGCAGCAGATCGTCCGACAGCATGCTGAATTTGGCGGAATTGGCCTGCGCGGTGCGCAACACGGCGTTCATCAGCCCGGCCAGGTGCCGCGCCTTGGGATCGCGCTTGATCGCTTCCACCGCCAGGAACAGCGCGCTATGCGCCCCCAGGTCGGGCAGGAAGATCAGCTGCGCCACCGACAGGCGCAGCACCGCTTCGAAGGTGCCGGACTTGCCGGGCATGCCCTTGTCGAGCAGCGCATGGAGAATGAAGTTGAGCTGGCCCTGGCGGCGCAGCGCGGTGGTGATCAGCCGATTGGCCATCGCCCGGTCGCGGCCATCGGCCAGATCGGTGGAGGTGAGTGGCGCAAAATGTTCGCCCGCAAGCACGGCCCGCAGGCGCTGGGCGGCAACGAGGCGAAGCTTGAGGCCGGCCGGTTCAGGTTTAAAGGTCTTGATTTTGTTTTATCCCCAGGGACCGCGCTCGCCGGGTTCGTCCCGGCCAGCCGATGGCACGCGCCAGCCGGCGCCGCTGCCGGCAGGATGCCGCGGCGCAGCAGCCCACGGCCCGCGTGTCGGCCGGGGGTCCTTATCGACCACCTGCAGCTGCGCCGCAAGCTTCTGGAGCTGGGCGATGCGGTTGCCGGTATCGGGGTGGGTGGAAAACAGGTTATCCATCCGCTGCCCCGACAGGGGATTGATGATGTACATATGGGCCATGGCCGGGTTGCGCTCGGCGGGGATGTTGACCTGCCGGCCCGATGCCGCCGCAATCTTGGCGAGGGCGGAGGCCAGCGCCAGCGGATCGCCCGAGATGGCGGCGGCGCTCTTGTCGGCCTCGTATTCGCGGGTGCGGCTGACGGCCATCTGCACGATCATGGCGGCCACGGGCGCGAGGAACACCATCAGCAAGGCGCCAAAGCCGCCCAGCGGATTGTCGCGGTTATTGCCACCTCCAAAGAACAAACCAAATTGCGCCAGCGCCGAAATGGCGCCGGCAAAGGTCGCGGTGATGGTCATGGTCAGGGTGTCGCGCGAGCGGATATGGGCCAGCTCATGGGCTACCACCGCCGCAACCTCCCGGGTTTCGAGCTGCTGCAACAGGCCCGTCGATACGGCCACCGCGGCATTCTGCGGGTTGCGGCCGGTGGCAAAGGCATTGGGCTGGTCGGTCTGGATCACGTAAACGGCTGGTGTGGGGATGCCGGCCTTGCGCGACAGGATATCGACCATCTCATACAGTTCGGGCACCTGGCTGCGTTCCACCGGCACGGCGTTCTGCATGCGCAGCACCAGCTTGTCGGAGTTCCAGTAGCTGAAGAGGTTGGTCAGCAGCGCAAAGCCAAAGGCCATCAGCATGCCCGAGCTGCCGCCGATGAAATAGCCGACCACCATGAACAGCGCCGTCAGCGCGGCCAAAAGGCCAAAGGTGCGAAGCGTGTTGAACATGGTGCCTCTTGGGTTTGCGTGTCTGGCCAATTATGTTGGGTGTCGACCGGTTGCATGCAAGACGCCGGCACGCGAGCCTCGGAGGCGCCCGATGAGCACTGAACAGTTTGACCAGCAAATCCCCGGCGAGCCAGTGGCGGAGGCCCCGCGTCCCCCGCTGTCCCCGGCCGCGCAGCGGGCGCTCGCCGAAGCGCAGGCCCGACGCGACGAGATCGATCGCAAGGCCGCCGAGAACCCGGCAGAAAAGGGCGGGCGCGGCGGCCTCGAGCCGGTGCGCTATGGCGATTGGGAGATCAAGGGCTTGACCAGCGACTTCTAGGAGCGCGCCGCCGCAATCGCCGGCAGCAATTCGCCCTCGAGACTTGCCGGGGTCAGCGGCCCCACATGCTTGAAGGTGATGATCCCCTCGGCATTGACCACGAAGGTTTCGGGCACGCCATAAACGCCCCAGTCGATGGACACGCGCCGGTCGCGGTCGGCGCCCACGGCGTCATAGGGATTGCCCAGCTCGGCCAGAAAGGCGCGGGCGTTTTCGGGGGCGTCGCTCTGGTTGATGCCGAACAGGCGGATGTCGCCGTTGTCCTTGAGCTGGGTCAGCAGCGGATGCTCGGCCCGGCAGGGCACGCACCAGGACGCAAAGACGTTGACCACCGTCACCGCGCCGGTCAGGTTTTCGGTGGCAAAGCCGGGAACGCCCAGTTCGGGCACGGCCTCGAGTGCAAACACCGGCGCCGGCTTGTTGATCAGCACCGAGCGCACCAGGCTGGGGTCGCGGTTCATGGTGCTGGCGAAGATGGCGACGAGGCCGGCCAGCAACAGCAGCGGCAGGGCGAGCAGGAAAAAGCGCATCAGGCGGCGGGCCCGGCCGAACGGCGGCGAATGCCGCGGGCTTCCAGATCGGCGAGGCGCCGCTCGGTGCGGCGCGCATCCAGCAGGGTCCAGCCGATCAGTGCCGCAACCACCAGCGCCACGCCGCAATAAGCTGAGACGATGAAGAGTGCATGAGGTCCCAGGTCGATCATGCGTCCGCCGCTCCCTGCACGGCCCGGCGCTCCAGGCTCATGACGCGCCGCCGCTTGATTTCGGTGTGCATGGATTTGAGCTGCAGCGTGATGAACAGGAAGGTGAAGGCAAAGAACATCACGAACAGCGGCGTCAGGATCGAGCCGGGCATGCGCGGCCCGTCGGCGCGGAACACGCTGGCGGGTTGATGGAGCGTCGACCACCAATCCACCGAGAACTTGATGATGGGGATATTGACCGCACCCACCAGGGTGAACACCGCGATCACCCGGGCGCCGCGCAGCTGGTCGTCAAAGGCGCGCCACAGGGCGATGATGCCGAGATAAATAAACAGGAGCACGAGCGTCGAGGTCATGCGGCCGTCCCATTCCCAGAAGGTGCCCCACGTGGGGCGGCCCCAGAGCGAGCCGGTGAACAGCGCCAGGGCGGTGAAGCTCGCACCCAGCGGCGCGGCGGCTTTCATCGCTACATCGGCCAGCGGGTGGCGCCAAACCAGCGAGCCCAGGGCTGAAACCGCCATGGTCGCGTACACGAACTGGCTGAGCCAGGCGGTGGGCACATGCACATACATGATGCGCACCGTGTCCCCCATCTGGTAGTCCTGGGGCGAGTTGAAAAAGGCGAACCACAGCCCGACGGCGAACAGCAATGCGGTGCAGAGCACCAGCGGCCACAGCAGCGGACGCGTCCAGGCAACGAATTGCCCGGGATGGGCGATCCGGTTCCACCAGCGTTGTTTGGGTGCGCTCACAACTGTCATGGCGCTCACCTAATCCTCGCCCGCATTTATCGCAAGGGCCGCGGCAAAGGGCGCAGTGGCGCAGGCGATGAGACTGATGGCCGCCAGGAACAGCAAGGCGCTGCCCGACTGGTCCGGTCCGGGACCTGCCGGAATGGCGCCAACGCCAAAGATCAGCACCGGCACCGAGAGGGGCGCGATCAGGATCGGCGCCAGCAAGCCACCCCGGCCGATGCCGACAGTGATGCTGGCCCCGATGGCTCCAAAGGCCGCCAGCGCGGGCGTGCCCACCGCCAAGGACAGCAGAGTGCGCCAGAAGCTGGCCAGGTCCATGGACAGCAGCAGGGCCAGAAGCGGGCTCGCCAGCAACAGGGGCAGGGCGGCGAGCAGCCAATGGGCCACAAGCTTGGCGGCAACGATAGCCGGCAGCGGCAGGTCAGCCTGGCGCAGCAGCAGCAAGGTGCCGTCCTCATGATCGGGCCGGAACAGCCGATCGAGCCCCAGCAGCATGGACAGGAACGCCGCGATCCAGATCATGCCCGGCGCGAGCCGCGCCAGCAGCGCCTGGTCGGGTCCCACGGCAAAGGGCACCACCACGCCCACGATGACGAAGAACAGCACCAGCGTCAGCACATCGCCGCCGCCGCGTAGGGCGAGGCGCAGGTCGCGCGCGAGGGTGGCCCCAAAGGCGTTCATGGCGCCCGCTCCAGCGTCAGGGTTGTGGCGCGCCCGGGCCCGGCAAGCGCAATGGCGTCGTGCGTGGCTGCTATGACCAGGCCACCAGCATCCAGTTGCCCATCGATCAGCCGCCCCACTAGCGCGTGCCCGTCCCGGTCCAATGCAGCCGTGGGCTCGTCGAGCAGCCAGAGCGGGCGCGGGGAAACGAGGAGACGCGCCAGTGCCAGCCGCCTTCCCTGGCCGGCGGAAAGATAGCCGGCGTCGAGATTGGCCAGCATGTCGAGCCCGACCTGCTCCAGCGCTTGTGGTACCGCCAATCCACCCCCGCCATTCACCTGTGCCCAGAACTGCAGGTTTTCGCGCACGGACAGGCGCGGCTTGACGGCGTTGCGGTGCCCGCAAAAATGCAGCACCGGCCCCTCGTCAGGGTCCCATCCTCGCAGCGCGAAGTTTCCTTCGAGCGGCTCCACCACGCCCGCCAGGGTCAGCAGCAGCGTGGTCTTGCCCGCACCATTGGGCCCGCGCAGCAGCAGCGCGGTGCCCGGGGCAACGGCCAGGTCGACCGGGCGCCCCAGCACGGTGCCACCACGCCCGCATTGCAGGGCCTGGGCGTGCAGCGAAAGGGCGGGAAACACTTGCCGAGGGGACATGGGGCCATCTCGTATTGAACCCAAGGTCGGGCTGGCAAGGGCAATCTTTGTTGGCTATAAGCCCTCCAGATTGGAGTCATTCCAGGAAAGGCGACCACTTTGGGCGGTTGCCCGGCCCGTTGGCCGCCCGCCCGGCGTTCGCCGCAACGCTAGATGACAGGGCGGAACACCGTGACCTCACTGAACAGCTTCAACGCCAAATCGACCCTTGAGGTCGGCGGCAAGCGCTACACCTATTATTCCATCACTGAGGCCGAAAAGAACGGGCTCGCCGGCGTTTCGGCGCTGCCCCATTCGATGAAGGTGGTGTTGGAAAACCTGCTGCGCTTTGAGGACAACCGCACCGTCACCAAGGCCGACATCCTGGCGGTAGCCGAGTGGCTCAAGACGCGCAGCACCGAGCACGAAATTTCCTACCGTCCGGCCCGCGTGCTGATGCAGGATTTCACTGGCGTTCCGGCCGTGGTGGATCTGGCTGCCATGCGCGATGCCACCGCCAAGCTTGGCGCCGATCCGCAAAAGATCAATCCGCTGGTGCCCGTGGATCTGGTGATCGACCATTCGGTGATGGTGGACAGCTTTGGCACGCCGATGGCGTTCGAGCAGAACGTCGAACTCGAATATGAGCGCAATGGCGAGCGCTATGAGTTCCTGCGCTGGGGCCAGTCGGCCTTCGACAATTTCCGCGTCGTGCCCCCCGGCACCGGCATCTGCCACCAGGTCAATCTCGAATATCTCGCCCAGACCGTGTGGACGCGCGAGGAAGACGGCGAGATCGTCGCTTATCCCGATACGCTGGTTGGCACCGATTCCCACACCACCATGGTCAATGGCATGGCCGTTTTGGGCTGGGGCGTGGGCGGCATCGAGGCCGAGGCGGCGATGCTGGGCCAGCCCATCACCATGATGATCCCCGAGGTCGTCGGGTTCAAGCTCACCGGCAAGATCAACGAGGGCATCACCGCCACCGACCTCGTGCTCACCGTCACCGAAATGCTGCGCAAGAAAGGCGTAGTCGGCAAGTTCGTCGAGTTCTATGGCCCGGGCCTCGATTACCTCAGCCTTGAGGACCAGGCGACCATCGCCAATATGGCCCCTGAATATGGCGCCACCTGCGGCTATTTCCCGGTCGATTCCGACACGCTCAAATACCTGACAACGTCGGGCCGCGATCCCCAGCGCGTGGCGCTGGTCGAAGCCTATAGCAGGGCGCAGGGCATGTTCCGCGACACCAATTCGCCCGATCCGGTGTTCACCTCCACGCTTGAGCTCGACCTGTCCACCGTCGTGCCCTCCATCTCAGGGCCCAAGCGCCCGCAGGATCGCATCGTTTTGACCAATGCCAAGCGGGCCTTTATCGAAGGCCTGCCCAAGGAATTCGGCAAGACCGAGGACACCCGCGTTGCCGTTGAAGGCGAAGCGTTCAGCATCGGCCATGGCGATGTGGTGATCGCGGCCATCACCTCGTGCACCAATACCTCCAACCCGTCGGTGCTGGTGGCTGCCGGTCTCGTGGCGCGCAAGGCCCGCGCCCTTGGCCTCAATTCCAAGCCCTGGGTCAAGACGTCGCTCGCCCCCGGCTCGCAGGTGGTGACCGATTACCTTACCGCCGCGAACCTGCAGGCCGACCTTGATGCCCTGGGCTTCAACCTCGTAGGTTATGGCTGCACCACCTGTATCGGCAATTCCGGCCCGCTGCCGGCCGCCGTCTCCAAGGCTATCCAGGCCGGCGACGTGGTTGCCGCATCGGTGCTTTCGGGCAACCGCAATTTCGAAGGCCGGGTCAATTCGGATGTGAAGGCCAACTTCCTCGCATCCCCGCCGCTGGTCGTGGCTTACGCGATCGCCGGCTCGATGCAGATCGACATCACTACCGAGCCGCTGGGCATCGGCTCGAACGGCCAGCCGGTCTATCTCCGCGATATCTGGCCGACCAACCACGAGATCGCCGAGATCGTGCGTACCCATGTGACGCCCGAAATGTTCAAGCGCCGCTATTCGGACGTGTTCAAGGGCGACAGCAACTGGCAGGGCATCGCCATCGAGGGCGGCGAAACCTATGGCTGGAACTCTTCGTCCACCTATGTGCAGAACCCGCCTTATTTCGAGGACATGGACATGACGCCCAAGCCGGTGACCGACATCACCGATGCGCGGGTTTTGGCCCTGTTCCTTGATTCCATCACCACCGACCACATCTCGCCGGCCGGCTCGTTCAAGGCAGCCACGCCTGCCGGCAAATATCTCGAAGAGCGCCAGGTCGCCCCGCGCGATTTCAACTCCTATGGCGCCCGTCGCGGCAACCATGAAGTGATGATGCGCGGCACCTTTGCCAATATCCGCATCAAGAACCAGATGCTGCCCGGCATCGAGGGTGGCTTCACCAAGGGGCCCGATGGCAGTCAGATGCCCATCTATGATGCCGCCATGGCCTACCAGGCCAAGGGCACGCCGCTGGTGATCTTTGCCGGCAAGGAATATGGCACGGGCTCCTCGCGCGACTGGGCGGCCAAGGGCACCAACCTGCTTGGCGTCAAGGCGGTGATCGCGCAGAGCTTTGAGCGCATCCACCGCTCCAACCTCGTGGGCATGGGCGTGATCCCGCTGCAGTTCCGGGACGGCGAAAGCTGGCAGACCCTGGGGCTCGACGGCACCGAAACCATCGACATCGTCGATGTGGCGAACATCACCCCTCGCGCCACCGTGCCGGTCAAGATCACCCGGGCCGATGGAACCGCCGTCACCATCCAGACCCGCTGCCGCATCGATACCGCCAACGAGCTCGATTACTACAAGCATGGCGGCATCCTGCATTACGTGCTGCGCAGCCTCGTGGCCGCGTAAGGCTCGGCTCCAGCCTGCCGGGATGGCGGTCCTTCGGGGCCGCCATTCTTGTTTGCAGTGGCCGGGGCTGGCGCGCCGGCCCCGGGGCCGCCGCCCTTGCCCAAGGGGGCCAGGGCAAACAAATCCACGGGCGGGCGCGGCGCCGGGACAAGGGCGGGCCCCAGAGACGGGGCGGCCCCGCCGGAGCCGCTTGCAAGGCGATCCCGACGGCAAC
>JAQGKH010000144.1 GCA_028290225.1 Devosia sp.
GCGACACCCGCAACCCAGTCTGGAACGCGGCCGTGCGCAGCCCGCCCACCGCGGCCAAGTGCTTCTGGAACGGCCGCCGCCCCACCGCACCGATCACAAGCAGAGCCACCGCAAAAATCCAGTAAACCGTCGGCACGCCAAGCGGACTGCCTGAATAAGTGCGCCAGAACGCAGCCGGCACCGGCAAGCCTGCCGTGGGCAGCACCCGCAGCGCCAAACCACCAAAGATGATGGAGGTGGCAAAGGTGGTGACGATCGGCTGGAACCGCAGCAGGGCGACCAGCACCCCATTGCACACCCCGCAGGCAATCCCGGTGGCGATGCCCGCGCCGATGCCGAGCAGCACGGCGCCCAGCTCCCCCATGCCCGGCGCCAGCACCGCGATCACGCTTACCGTCACCACATTCACCAGCGCCACGATGGCGCCGATGGACAGATCAATGTCGCCACCCAGGATCACATAGGTTTGCCCGATGGCGACCAGCACCAGCGGCAGGAACACCGTCATGTTGGATTTCAGCACATTGGGGCTGACGAGATTGGGCTGCAGCACCCAATTGACCGCAAACAGCACGACCAGCGCCACGAGCGTGATCAGCCACACGCGATCCCCCAGCACTCGCGATACCGCGCTCATGCCAACGCTCCGTAAGCCGCGTCGGTCAGATGCAGCGCCGTCAATCGCTCGCCGGTAAGTTCGCCGGCGATCTGCCCTCCATTGAACACCAGGATGCGATCCGACAGCGCCAGCAATTCGGCATCTTCCGAAGCGTAAAACAGGATGGCCGTGCCCTGCTCGGCCAGTTGGCGCACCAGGGCAAAAAAGTCGGCCTTGGCCGCCAGGTCGATCCCCTTGGCCGGATCGTCCAGCAGCAATACCTTGGGCCGGGTTTCGAGCCAGCGCGCAATGAAGATCTTTTGCTGGTTGCCGCCTGACAGGGAGCCAATGGGGGCTTCCATGCCGTCATATTTGGTGTTCAGCGCCGCCGCCGCTGCCTCGAACCGCGGCTTGAGCTGCCGAGGCCACACCAGCTTGCGGCCTTCGCGCACGAGACTGGCCGCCGCGATGTTCTCAAAGATCGAGCGCCCGCCAAAAGCGGCATCCCGCCCGCGATCACCCGACACATAGCCAAAACCGGCGCGGATCGCCTGCGCCGTGCTGCGCAGCGAGACCGACGCCCCATCAAGGGTGACCTGGCCCGTCGAGAACGGCGCCGCACCAAAGAGGCCCTGCAGCAGCGCCGATTGCCCTTGCCCCTGCAAGCCCCCCAACCCCAGGATCTCGCCCGGTGCCACGCTGAACGACACATGCTGCAGCCGCTTGCCTGACAAGCCCTGCGCCACCAGTCGTGGCCGTTCGCCGGCGGGACGCGCATGCACGCGCCGCTCCAGCAGGGCCACGCTTTCCACCATGGCCCGGATCACCGTGTCGCGGTCGGTTTGGGCAGTGGCAAAGCTGGCCACGGTCGACCCGTTGCGCATCACGGTAATGCGGTCGCACACCGCGAACACCTCATCCATGCGGTGCGAAATGAAGATCGTGGACACGCCTTGCGCCTTGAGCTCGCGCAACACGCCAAAGAACAGCTCCACCTGCCGCCGGTCGAGCGCCGCCGTGGCCTCGTCGAAAATGATCAGCCGGGGCCGCCGCGCCAGCACCTTGAGGATCTCGACGATCTGGCGTTGATCGGGCGTCAGGCGCCCCACCAGCGCTTCGGGGGTAAAGCCCGGCCCCGCCACCGGGGCAAAGCGCGCGATCAGCGCCCGGGTTTGCGCCAGCAGCGCCTTGCTGTCACCGAACCCGCCCGCGCCCTTGGGTTCGTGCCCGAGATAGATATTGTCGGCCACCGACAATTGCGGCACCAGCGATAGTTCCTGGTAAAACAGCGCCACGCCCAGGGCCTCGGCATCCCGCGGACTGGACAGCACTGCGTCGCGCCCGCCGATCCTCAACCTGCCGCCACTAGGCGCCACCGTTCCGGCGATGATCTTGCATAAGGTACTCTTGCCGCAGCCATTGGCGCCGAGCAGGGCGTGGATTTCCCCTTCCCCTATGCTCAATTGCCCATCGGACAGCGCCACGATGGCGCCGAAGCGCTTCTGGATGTTGATGGCTTCCAGCACCGGCGCCATGGACAAATCCTGTGAAACCACGCGCCGCAGCGCGCCGGGCATGAACAGCGCCCAGCCGCCGGGTCACCCGACACCATTGCCTCCCCCCACATAGGGGGAAGGCGAAGCGAAAAGCACGTGTTACTGGAAGAAGGCCTCGGCTTCTTCCACGCTGAGCTGGTCGGTGACCGACCAGTGGCCGGGCTTACCTTCAGCCTGCGCCAGCGCTTCGGGCAGCGTGGCGTTGTCGATGAATGGGATGTCGAGGAAAATGGCGTTGCCATAGGTTCCCCCAAAGATCCCGTCCTTGAACTCGCGGCCCTGCAGCGCGAGCACGGCGACATTGAGCGCCGATGCCATCACGCCGGGCGGGTTCACCGAAGCGGCCGAATTGTATTTGCCCGCGCTCCACAGGTCGAGGAAGTCCTTGCGCACCTCGCCCGTGGCCGCGATGTCGCCGGTCTTGCCCGCCGCCTCGATGGCGCGCCAGGCACCGGCCGCCATGCCGTCCTGCACGTAAACGCCGTTGATGTCGGGATAGGTGGCCAGAAGGTTCTGCATGGTCTGCTGGCCCTGCGCCTGGTCCCAGTTTGCATTGGCTTCGTTGACCACTTCAATGCCGGGATGGGCGGCCAGCGCTTCGCGGCAGCCTGTAGCGCGCATTTCGTTGGCTGGATGGCCGGCAACGCCATTGATGGTCACAACCTTGCCCTGCCCGCCCAGGGTTTCGGCCAGCCAGGCACAGCCCTTGCGCCCATAATCGGTCTGGTCGATGCCCACATAGATGGCGTCGGGCGAGGACACTTCGGCGTCGGTGGCGACGATGAGGATCCCCGCTTCCTTGGCCTGTGCGAAGATGGGGTCAAAGGCGGTGGGGCTGTTGGGATTGATGATGATGGCATTGACGCCCTCATTGATCATGTTGCGCACCGCGCCGACCTGGCCCTGCGCGTCCACATCCGAGCTTTGCACGACCAGCTCGATCTCGACTCCCTGTTCGCCCCAGGCTTGGGCGGCGGCCTGCGCTTCCTCGATCATCTGGGTGCGCCATTCCGAGCCGACCCAGCCATTGCTCAACCCGATCTTGAAGCTCTCCTGGGCGATGGCCGTGCTGCCCAGAAGCGCCAGAACGCCGGCTGCAAGCATTGCTGATTTCATGAAACTGTCCTCCTCCGATGAGCAACGCTGCCCGCCGGTGTTCCGGTCGTTGCAACGAAGTGTGGAGGAACTGTAGCGGGTTGCCAAAGCCTGTCAACGGCGCATGAGCGGCGCTCGCAAAAGGGGAAAACGCCGCCATCCACCCCGGGTTAATGCCACTCCGGATGCGCCTGGCGCTGCCGCCTGATCTCGTCGGCCAGCGGCTGGAACACCCCCCGCTCCCCGGTTATCCGATGGTGTTCCAGCAATCCGTTATGGCAGGGGCGATCATCGTCCCAGCCGGCATGGTTGAGTACGGGGTAAAGGCAGATACCCTCCACCGGAACGCCCTGCGCCCGCGCCGCGGCTACCTCGCCCGCCACATAAGCAAACCAGCTTGGCCGCTGCTCGGCCTCGATGCCGGTTTCCGCCACAAAGATCGGCCGGCCATAGCGGCCATGGGTTTCGGCCAGCATCTGGCGCAGCGGCCGGAACAGCGGCGCGCCCCGCTCGATTGTCGCCCCGTCATGGATCCACTGGTTGTTGTGGTAGAAATTGACCCCGACAATGTCGAGAAAGCGCAACTCGCCGCCGAGCTCGGGCAGCAAGCTGCCGGCCAGCAGGTCCCAACCCTGGAATTGGGCCAGCCGCTGCGCTTCGGCGGTGCCGATGTCCTGGGGCCGGGCCGGATCGGGCGCAATATTGATGATGGGATCGCAATGCACGAAGCGGGCACGCGGGTCCACCGCCAGAATGGCGCGCATCCCCGCCAGCGACGCCCGGGCCAGTTGCACCTTGAGCTCGAATGAACGCCCTTGCGCAAAGGGGTTGAGGTAACCCGCATCGCCTCCTGCCCAGGCCAGGAAGGAAATCTCATTAACTGGCGCATAAAACGGCACTTGGTCGCTGTGATCGCGCGCCACCTGGGCGGCGGCACCGGCAAAGCGGGCAAAGCGCTCGACGAAGCTGGGGCTCCAGATATCGAGATCGTCGGGCCAGCCGTAATGCATCAGGTCCCAGATCACCTGGGTGCCGGCACGGTTGGCGGCCTGCAGCATCGGCGTCCAGCTGGACCAGTCATACCAGCCCGGCCGGGTTTCGATCCGGTGCCAGCGCAGGCCATCGCGCACGGTGCGCAGCCCAAAGCCCTGCAATTGCCGATAATCCTGCGCGGCGAACCGCTCATGCTCGCTCGCCGCCAGAACATCGAGCCGCACTCCATCCCGGCGCTTATGGCTCGAGCATTCAAACCCGCCCTGCAGGAACGATTGGAACAAGGCCGCCGCTGGCTGGGGCAAGCGCTGGCCTTGATCCCAGAAGCGCACGATGCTGAGGGACGCGCTCATCGCCTCATCCCGCCATTGCCTGGCACATCGGGGCGTAAATGCATCGCATCTCCCCGCCACCCGCACCGGGCTCGATCGATGTTGACCTTCAGGTCCCGATCCATCACGGCACCAGGCATTCACTGGCTCCACTGGCCATGTGGAACATGCCCGGCGCCAACGCGCTACGGGTCAAGCTGGAACCGTGCTGATCCCGAGCATCGGCCGGCCATTGACGCGCCGGAGCGGTACGACACTGCCCTGAATTGCCTGGTGCACCAGTTCGTCCATATGGCCCGCAGTCTTGTCCCAACTCATTTCGGACAGGATTGCGTCTACCTCTGGCAGCCAGCTGGCCGGAGCGGCCGCGAGTTCTAGCGCCTCCTCGCAGGCAGCAACGAATGCGCTGGCTCCCGCAGCAATGCTCACCCCTTTCACCTCGCCATATTGGCGCACCACATCGGGCACCGGCGTCGTCACCACCGGCTTGCCCGCCGCCAGATATTCCGGCGTTTTGGTCGGGCTGATGAACCGGGTTGCCTCGTTGACCGCAAAGGGCATCAGCGCCACATCCCATCGGGAAACGATCTCGGGTAAGTCAGCATAGTCGCGCTGCCCCACAAACCGAAGATTGGGGGCCTTGGGCAGGTCAACGGGGTTGATCTTGACCACCGGCCCCACGATCTCGAACATCCAGTCGGGCCGCATATCAGCCACTTGCGCCAACAGCTCCAGATCCATGCGCTCGTCGACCACGCCGTAAAAGCCGAACTGCTTGCCAACCGAGCGAGGCCGCCGCGCCTTGGCGAAATGCGCTGTATCGACGCTTGAAGGGAACGGGTGGATATTGCCATGGGCGTGCCGCTTGGCTTCGTACAAGCTGTAGCCGCCGGTAAATACCGCATCGGAGCGCTGCAGCAACTCGGCCTCGAGACTGCGCAGCCGCGGCGGCGCAAAGCGGAAATTGGCGAGTTCGTCCATGCAGTCATAAACCACGGCCGCCGCATCCAGATGTCGGGCAAAGCCGAACATCATGGGCGTATAGAACCACAGCACCGGCTTATGGATGCGATTGAGCTTGATCATCACATCAAGCATTTCCGCCAAGCCCTGTTCCCGCTCCGCCTCGTTCCAGGAGCGGGGCAGCCGCGGCCGCACCGCCACCACTTCCGTACCCTCGAAGGGGTGGTATTCAAGATAAGCCAGGTGGTGATCGGTGGGGATATGTTCCTCGAAAAAGAACACCCGCCGCTTGGCCGAAAAGCGCTGCATCAGGTGCTGCGGCCGTTGCAGCACGAAGTCCCAGCGCAAATGCGAAAAGCAGATCAGGGGGTGATCGTCCGCCTCAAACAGGACGTCATAGGCATTAGGCTTCACAAGGGGGGCGGACATCGAATCTCCTATGCCAATTGCAAGCCTGCCGCAGGACGACAAGCTCGAGTAAAACGACTGAATCAAGCATTTGGATGCGGTGCCCAGCCTTCAAGTTAGGTCCGTCATGTTGCTGCAGATCGTTGGTCGAGCGACCACGCTGATCAGGCAGCGCTGCCGCGCACTTGTTGGCGGCAATGTCAAAGGAAGCAAGCAGGAAGGACTGAACCGCGCCCAATTCATTCAGAATATGTTCATCACGATGAACAGCCCGGCTGTTTCCGGCCCTGCAAACCCTTCTGGCCGAGCCCCGCCAAGGCTCGGTTGCGCAACCATCGCCAACTGGGATGGTCACGGAATCGGCTCTGGAACAAGGCAAGGGATCGGTCATCAACACTGGACTCACGCAAGGCCACAACAGGTTGCGGCCCTGCCGGTTCCCTGGGCCTCCGAGCTCCTCTCGCACTAACTTTTGCTACTCGGCGGCAACTTCCTTCAAAATGCGCAGCGCCCTGGCAGGGGCAGGGGACGACGGTGCAGTCCCGCCTGGCGCAACATGTATCAAGTTGCAAAGGGCCTACCCAGGCGAGCGCAGCCGTGCCGCCGCGGCAACTACGTATCGCTGCACCTCGCCTCGCGCCGCTTCTTTGTCCGCCCCACCATTGCTGTTGGCCGCAAACGTCCAAAGACCGATCTGAAAGCCCAGATAACAAAGCTCCATGGCTCGCAACAGCTCGGTACCGGTGGACCGGCCGGTGACGTCCTCCACCGTATCGAGCAGCTGGGTGCTCTCGCTCGCTGTCAGCCCGAACTCCACCACCGCCCCAGCCAGGTCCCAGGCGATATCCTGGCAGCCCACCAAATCGTGAGCCGCATCATGGTCCACCGCATCGGTCTTGAACAGGTGACCCTCGGGCGTCACCAGCCATTCCCACCGGTGCAGCCGATTATCGGTGTGAACCGGCTCGACCTGGCCGGCCAGCCGCTCGGGATCGCCCAGCAGTGCACCGACTTTCTCGCCCCCCGCGTCCCCGAGCACCAAGCCGATATTGTAGCGCGCCATCTGGAACAATTCAGGCATGGTTGCCCCCCCAGCAACTTCGGCCCGGAGCGCACTGGCCCGAAAGCCTAGATATTGTCCCAGCTTCTCGACCAACCAGCTCCGATCAACCTGGGCCTGCACCAGGCTCGTGCCCGCCG
Source organism: Devosia sp. (assembly GCA_028290225.1). Classification (GTDB taxonomy): domain Bacteria; phylum Pseudomonadota; class Alphaproteobacteria; order Rhizobiales; family Devosiaceae; genus Devosia. Next base: position 7,146 of record JAQGKH010000144.1, read on the forward strand.
CCCAGGCTTGCACCAGGAACCCATGGTGGGTTCCGGCAACTTGCGGGGTCCATTGCGCCTCGGCCAATTGCTGCGCCCGCGCCAACTTGCCGTTGGCCATGGCGCCAAGGCCAGCCCACTTCACCAGCCAGGAGCCCGATGCTGAAACAGCCAGGAACTTGCGCTTTTCAAGCGCCGTATCCGCAGCCGGCCAGTTGCCCCGCGCGCTCGCGCCCACCCCGCGCCAAGCGCCTCCCGAGATGTCGCGCATGGGTTGTTGAAGGCGCCCGACAAGGCCTTCCACCCAACCCTGCAGCCCTCCCGCAAGACAGTCCGGGTTCAGCACAGCCGACTCAAAGGAAACGCTGTGCCTGCCCGCCCGAGCCCAGCGCTCCCGGTGCTCCGGCTTGGCTTGGGGGCCCAGATCGCCGGCATGGCTTGGAAAGAAGTGAATGCGCTCGGATTCTATCCCTGCAGCCTCTAACCAGTCAGCGACCCCGCCAAAGGAGCTGCCGGACAGCCCCGGCCCTTCATCCACAATGGCAAACGAGGCCTGGGGGTTGGCGAGGATCTTGCCGGCAAGCGCCGGTGACAGCGTTATCCGCCGATCGAATGGATGCCCATGCGGTCGGACGGTGATGAACGATGCCGCGCCGAGCCCCGCGGCAACCATGGCACCCAGTCCCGTTCCGATGCTGCGGATGCCGATCACAACGGTTTCCGGGCGAAGTCCCGATTGCTGCGCCGCCAGCAGGTAGCTTTCGGGGTATAGTGCATAAAAGGCGTAGCCTTCCCCCTGCTTGGTGCGGATCGCCACCGGGCGACCCAGCCGGGCAAGCAGGTCTTGCGCTCCAACTGCGAGCTTCAGCCCCCCCTCGCCCGCCCAGGAGCGCCCCACCAGTTGCGCGAGGGTGAGCAGCAGCGCGCTGCTCGCTTCGGCCTCGGCACTCCAATCGTCTGACTTGTTGCGTTGCCAGGCTTGGTCCAGCAAACCCTGCGCCAGCTCGCCTGCTCGTATAAAGGCGCTCACCAGCGTGGCATGACGCTCAATTCCGGGCGGCAATTGCGTCCATCGGCCCAGCCGCCGCGCGATCTCCGCTGCCACGGCGCTCGCCGTTTCGGCCCGCTCGGCATCGCCATAAACCAGCACTTCCCCAGACTCCCTTTACTCACAGCGCCGGGCGACGCACAATGCAGACCTGTGATAAGGCGCTACGAGGCGTTCCGCCGCCAGCGGAACCAAGCCTTCATGCTGCCGTTTCGCATCAGCATTGTAGATGCTCAGCAGGGATTGAGGGCATGAATTCAAAGAAGATACGCATCGGGCTCGTAGGGGTGGGCAACTGCGCATCTTCACTGGTTCAGGGTCTCACTTACTATCGGGACGCCGACGGCAATGAGCCCGTGCCCGGGCTCATGCATGTGGATCTTGGCGGCTATCATATCCGTGACATCGAAGTTGCGGCCGCCTTTGACGTAGCCCAAGGCAAGGTTGGCCTGGATGTTGCCGAAGCCATCAACGCCGAGCCGAACAACACTCATCGCTTTGCTAAAGTTGCACCTACGGGCGTAACCGTTCAGCGCGGCCCAACACTTGATGGCATTGGCAAATACCTGGCCGAAGTGGTGACCGAGTCCGAAGCGCCGGTCGCCGACGTGGCAGCCAGTCTGCGCGAAGCGCAGGTGGATGTGCTGATCTCCTACCTGCCCGTCGGCTCCGAGGAGGCCACCAAATTTTATGCCGAGCAGGCGCTGGCGGCCGGCTGCGGCTTCATCAACTGCATTCCAGTATTCATCGCCTCGCGCGCCGAATGGGAGCAGAAATTCGCCGACAAGGGCCTGCCGATAATCGGCGACGACATCAAGAGCCAGGTTGGCGCTACCATCGTCCACCGCATGCTCGCCAATCTCTTCCGGGAACGTGGCGTCAAGCTCGACCGCACCTACCAGCTCAATTTCGGTGGCAATACCGACTTTCTCAACATGCTCGAACGCGAGCGGCTGGAATCCAAGAAGATATCCAAGACCCAGTCCGTCACCAGCCAGATCGACGTGCCCCTGCCCGCCAACGATATCCATGTCGGCCCCAGCGACCATGTGCCGTGGCTGACCGACCGCAAATGGGCCTATATCCGGCTGGAAGGCACCACCTTCGGTGGCGTGCCGCTCAATGCCGAGCTCAAGCTCGAGGTTTGGGATTCGCCCAACTCCGCCGGGGTCGTGATCGATGCGGTGCGCTGCGCCAAGCTGGCCCTGGATCGCGGTATCGGCGGGGCGTTGATTGGCCCCTCCAGCTACTTCATGAAGTCCCCGCCCGCCCAGTTCACCGATGACGAGGCGCGCCAGCGCACCATGGCGTTTATCGCGGGCACGGAGGATCGGCTGCTCGGAGCCGCTGAGTGACCACCACCTTCTACCTGGTTCGCCACGCAGCCCATGACAATGTCGGCGGCTTCCTGGCGGGACGCACCCCCGGCATTCGCCTTGGGGAAGCCGGCCGCGCGCAGGCCGCACGGCTGGGGCAGCGCATGGCGAGCGAGCAGTTCGACGCCATCTATGCCAGCCCGCGTGAACGCACCCAGCAAACCGCTCAGGCTATCGCGGCGGCGCGCCAGTTGCCCGTCCACACCGCCCAGGAACTGGACGAGGTCGATTTCGGCGCCTGGTCGGGCAAAACCTTCGACGTGCTCAACGCCGACCCGGCCTGGCGGCAATGGAACACGATCCGCAGCCTCAGCCGCACCGCGGGGGGCGAGTCCATGCTTGATGTGCAGCGTCGCGCCTTGAGCCTGCTGGAACGACTGGCCCGCGATCACGATGGCGCTCGCCTCGTTCTGGTGAGCCATGCCGACATCATCAAGGCCATCGTCAGCCATGTCTTGGGTTTGCCCGTGGATGCCTGGCCCCGCTTTGATATCGGACCGGCATCCATCAGCACGATCGTTGTGGCAGAGTGGGGCGCCAAGCTTTGGACGCTGAACGAAGTCATTTCCTAGCCCCTTGGGCTATCTCCACCAGCGTATAAGGCGCAGCAAAGGAACAGCCATGGCTCTGACGGCCGATGAGTTGAAACAAAAGGTCGAGGCCCTGGGACCCTGGTTCCACAACATCGATCTTGGTGGCGTCTGGACCGCGCCCAATCACTTCCTGGGCGATTATCCCGGCCGCAAA